>DASWIV010000358.1:0-25285 GCA_036397475.1 bacterium | reverse complement strand
GTTGATAACCCTTGTAAAGCAAAGAGATTGCCCTTCTCCGTCGCCGCTCCAATTCGTCCGGGCTGCCATGTGGTCTCATTTTTTTCCACCCTCAACCCAGAGTATAGGACATTACTTATGCCGGAGTCAATAGTAAGAAATTATCGTTATTAATTAAATGTATAATTCCTTCCTTCTGAAAATCGTATAATCTTAAATTTGGAGGCAAAATATATTGCTGAAAAGCAAACTCAAGCGGGGCCTCCAATAAGGGAAAAATTATTGCTTCCCAAAAGTCAAGAGAATCTTCCTTCGAAATTAACCTCTTTTCCTTCTCATATTTTTCTCTTTTTTCTTTGAGTTTTCTTTTTTTTCGAAGATACCTCAGTCTATCTAATGGATCTGTTAATTCCTGATCTTCAAGCTCAAATTGTTCCGCTTTAACATCTGCCTTTCGTTTACCAATTATTAATGATCTACCGAGTGGATGAAACAAATTATCACCTACCTGAGTTTCTAGGTCGGTAACTATTCCTAGATGAAGCTCAGGAATATTAAGGGCGAAGTCAATTTGAGTATTCCATGAGAATAAATGTTTATGGGTAGTTTCATTTATTTGGCTTGCCAGCTTTTCATGTTCAAATGACCAAGCACCCATTTGTTCTTGAACGGAATATTTAGAAATACAAGCATAATCTCGTGTCGTTTGAGGATATTCAAGTACATCACTGCGAATTTCTGCTATATTAGACAGGATTAATTTAAACTTTTCAGCTTCTTTCTGATATGGGTGACCAGAAAGAGGCATTAATTGGCTGAAAGTCGATGGTGAAGGCAAGGGCAGTAATTTAGAAGCCGATTTTCTTCTGATATCCTTTAGAAAAGTAGCCATTTCTAGTGCATCAGGATTTCGATTTATAGACTTCCATAAGAGCATTGGATATTCTTTCGAACGGTTCTAAAAGATCTCTTGAATTTGAAATGAATTGCAGGAATCCCAGCCATTCTTCGCCATCCGATGAAAATCCAGGCAAAGTAGATATCTGTAGCGTGTTGAACTTTCCTGATCTGTTATGAAGTAAGGTAGTTTCAATCTTTTCATCATCGGATGACGTTGGCATTCTAGCTTCGGCTTCCAATACTATAATGGGAATATCTACAAATTTTCTGGCCTCAAGAAATACTTGATCTCCGCATAATAAAAGATTTGGTTTAACTGATAATTTATTGAGTACATTTTTTAAAACTAAATCTTGTGCTATGACAGGAACCAATTCAGAACCATAAAGTGTTTTCTGAACATTCGATGGTCTTATAGGACTAGTACACCTAAACTCAACAGGTCTAAGATTTGAGTCTGCTACAAATATACCGCCTATATAGCAAGTTCCATCGTCCAACTCTCTGAGTAATGCAAACCCAATATTCGAAGATGTAAATCTCTCCGATTCTATTTCAGAATCATTAGAAATATTAACCATCGCAACCTCCATTCAAAGAAAGGTTTTTGCAAAAAATGATTACCTTCTTATTGGTAGCACTTTATATTTAAAAAGGTAATGTATTTTATCAAAATTTGAGCTATTGTCAAATGTTGTGTATGACATGTTACTAAGCCGCGCATGATTAATGTATTTTCTTAATGACATGATAGAAGACTGGCCTTGTAAAATGAACAGATGATTTCCGGACGGCGTCGAATGCTCCTCACGGCTCTCCTGAGTCTTTCGCCTAATTCCATGAGAGAGTTGTTCACGCAATTGACAAGTTCCTTGTTTTTCAGCCAGTTCCACAAGTATTCGTCGGGATTCAACTCCGGTACACGGGAAATCGATGAACCTGCAACCTGGACCACAACATGTCGATCTCCAATTCGACATCCCGCGCCCGATGTGTCGGACTTCCGTCCCAGATCATATCGATCGGACCGGCGATCTGCCGCGCGATGTGCCGTACAAACACCGCCACCTCTTTCGACGTGATCGAATGTTCGTACATGCGAAAGTATACCACGCCATTCAACGTCACTCCGCTTATCGCCGAAATTCGTCTGCCCCTGAGCGGAAATTTTACGACCGGCGTTTCGCCGACCGGCGCCCATCCGCGACTGACGTGCGGCGACAAATCAAACCCGCTCTCATCCACGAAAATCAGCGTCGAGCCGCGCTCTTAGGCGTTTTTTTATACGCGGCAACTCTTCGTTTTTCTGCTCGCCATTAAGCTTCGGCTCAGGCCCGGTGCGCGGCTTGCATCTCAAACCGTCTTCGCCGCTTTCCGCCTCGCATGCGATCCATCTGCTCACCGACGCCTGCTTTACGCCAAGAGCTTCAGCCACTTCGTACTGGTTGAACCCTTTCTTGTACATCGCAACTCCCTGACGCCTCCGAATTTCCAGCAGCTCCCCTATCTTTGCTTTTTTTTTCATGCCGCTATTCTATCATGCTTGTGATATGGCACCAAGGCGCGGGTCAGTAATTTAGGCAATAATCAATAACAAAATTTATTTTTCAAACAATTTTGTGAATACCCATTCATGTGGTATCATTTTGTCCGGATGCGGATCTAATCCAAAGCCCCAAAGTTAGGGAGGAATCACATGCGTAAAATTTCCAATTTGATTATCGTGCTGGCTTCATTTTCCCTGCTCCTGATGATGAGCTGCTCTAATGGCTCCAATCCTGTTACCAGCGATTTCCAGGGCGATAACGGCGACAACGCCGACGAAATCATCGCTACATTCCAGGCGATAAATCCATCATTCATTGAACGCGAAGGTGAAGGCGACAACAACGATCACCCATGGTGGAGTTGCCAGAGTTTCTTCAATGTGAACTACGGTTTTACAGTCTGGGGAGTCGATCCGAGCCAGATCCACCAATTTACAAAGCACGGCAAGCTCAGGATCCGCGACGCGCACTGCGATGCAACGCATTCGAAAGTAATGGTTGGAATGAAGATCGGAAATCATCCGGGACACATTCTCAATCTGCCGGCGACGAAGAATATCACCGATGCTGGCTCCCATTATCATGGCGAAGGCGAACATACATGGGGGAACGACCATCACTACGGTGGAACCGAATGGGAATTGAACCTGTTAGTCGCACCCTGTAACGCCTATGACTCTCCATGCATCACCGGAACTCTGACCATACACAAATACGAAGTTATCGATTATTCACCAAACGGCCCGGTTGCTTACACAGAAAAGAACTGGGAGATCGATATCAGCGGCGCGGAGATTCACTAAATTGATTTAATTTCGTATTCACAAAGTCCCGGCTCACGGGACTTTTTTCTTAACCGGGAACGCTGGTCTGAGGATATGCAATTTCCGAATTTGCATCCAGCCTTATCCTGAATTAGTCCTTCAATTAGTGTTAAAATCCGCCTTGTAATGATAGACATCCGGACCAATCTGCGCGAATGGAATGAGTACTGGGACCACATTAAATCCATCTACGAAAAAAGTCGGCTGGAAATTTCCACCGGCGAAAACACTGTCCACGGATTCCGGTCTCCCGACAGAAACCATCTGAGGTTCCGCGACAATATCTACATGCTTCCGGTTACGGTATACCTCGATTCTAGTCCGCGATCGCTGGTTGATTTTATCCTCGGGACACAATCGAGCAACGGAGCGTATATGGATTACCTCGATCTCGATGGTTCTGTCCGCGAATGTCCTTTGACTCCCGACATGCAGTACCTCGCGGTCTATGCAGCGTTCCACGCGTGGCTGGCTTCCGGTGATAATGAGTGGCTTTCATCGATTCTCCCGAAACTCCAGCTTGGACTGGATCATCTCCACATCAATCCGGACACGTGGGATGAAAAAACCGACCTTCCTAAACGGCCATTTACGATCGATATGTGGGATTTCGATTACCGCGGGAATTTGAGTGAACTTCACTGGCCCGGGAAAATTGATGAAGAAACAAAATTCGGGATCATGCACGGCGACGTCAGCGGCCTGTACCAGGCGTACGAGTTGATGTCAATCATGCTTCACTCGCTCGACCGTGTCGACGATGCCGGGGGATTTCACCTGCTTAAAAATGACCTGCGGCATCTCGCGAACCGGATCCTGTTCATGGACGCGCATTATATTCACAGGCTTCCACTCGACGGAAAATTCCTTGACTCGATACATGAAGATGAGCAGTTGTCGATCTCAAATCTGTTCAGCGTAAATCGCGGACTCCCCGACCCGCATCAGTCGCGCCTGATTGTCAGGGAGTACTATCGCAGGCGTAACCTTGTGAAGACGTTTGTCGAATGGTACGCCATCGAGCCGGGATTCCCTGCCGGGACTTTTGGCGATGACAAAATGGAACCCGGTATGTACGTCAACGGCGGGCTGCTTCCAATCGCCGGCGGCGAACTCGCGCTGGCGTCGATAAAATACGGTTACCCGGATTATGGCGCTCATATTCTTCAACGATATTTCACAATGATCGATAAAACGGGAGAGTCATGGTTCTGGTATGGTCCCAGGGGAAAGCCTCCCGATGATTTCACCGCGAGCTGGTTCGATGGATGGAAATACGATTGCTGGGGTGCAAGTTCCATGATGAACGCGCTTATACAGTCGATGGCCGGTGTGCGGTGTGAACGTCCCGGATATTCACAGGTCTGGCTTGAGCCTCACTGGAATATTACCGGAGTTATTGACGCTGAAGTCACAATGGAATTTGAGGAATCCGGGGATAGGTTCCACTACCTTTACAAGTACGATGAAGACAAAAAGCGGACCCGCATCGAAATAAATTCGGAAAACCTGCGTACTCTGTATATCGCAGTGTCGGATGCACTCGAATCATATACAATAGAATCCGCCGGGAAAACTCTGAACGGGGAAATAATCATCAGGGATTATTCCCGTGCGATTGAAGTCGAAGTTGAGTCCGGCCATGAAATAAAAATTGAGATCATGGAAAGCTGAAGCAGAAATTGACAGGAGAAGTATATGGCTAAAGCGGAAACACTTAAGGGGTTGCTCGAAGGGAAGATCATCGGTGTCACGAGGGAAAGGAACATCAGGAAAGTAATGAAAATCGCCGATGCGCTGATAACCGGTGGAGTTCCCGCATTCGAGGTAACCACTACCATTCCCGGCTGGCTGGAGTTGCTGAAAAACGTCAAAAAAGAATTCGGTACGCGAGCGATGATCGGACTCGGAACTGTCCGGGTTAAATCGGACGCCTGCCGCGCAATAGAAGAAGGTGGCGCTGATTATGTCGTGTCACCGTATGGATTCGAGGACCTGTTTCCGTGGGACGCGGATGTTGTGTGCATTCCCGGCGCGACAACACCGTCCGAAATCCAGGCCGCCTTCAACTGGGGCGCGGATATTGTAAAAGTATTTCCCGTGAATTGCCTTGGAGGCGCAGCTTATATAAAATGGCTGCTGGCGGCATGTCCTGACTGGAAGCTCGAAGCGACCGGCGGAGTCGGACCCGAACATGCGCTGGATATTTTAAAAGCTGGTGCAGTTTCGATAGGAGTTGGCGCGACCCTGGCGTCTCCTGATCTGGTGGAAAAGGAGGATTGGGACGGGGTCGCTAAATCGGTAGAAAATTTCATGACAACAATCAGGGAAGGAACTGCATAGATGAAGATCGGACATATCGAGCTCTTCGTGAGCGACCTTCAAAAATCCCTTGCGTTTTACCGCGACAAGATGGGTCTGGAAGTCACAGCTCTGCAGGGTGAGCATTTCGCGTGGCTGAAAATTGGAGAATCTGAAATCCTGCTGCGATCTGACTATTCGCCAAGACTGAGAAAATCGGCTGATTATCAAACCTCAGGAAACGGGATCTGCTTTTATACAAAAGAGCTTCAGGCGAAAATGAAGGAACTGAAATCGCGGGGACTGGAATTTTCGGGAGATGACGGAACTCCTGACTGCCCGACATTTCACGATCCGGACGGTCACTGGTTCCAGCTGGTTAATCCTGGCAAACACCAGTAACATTACATCGAATACACTAGATTCTTTAACTGACAGATTATGGAGTAAAATTAGGCAGGAGGAACATTGTGCTCCGCTATAAATTCAATTTCGGCCTGCTATCTGCATTGCGCAGCTTGTTCATTTCACTGGTGCTGCTATCTTTCATTGTGGGTTCTGTGGTTATTGATATCAATAAACAGCAACGAATGTCCCAATCCCCACAAGGCAAAGCGATAGATGAATATCTCCAATATTGGCTGGATAGAAGCTGCTTTATTGAAAAAACAAAATGGGGGGCATTAGATTATTCGAATCCGGGCCACTACCTCATGGAGATTAATATCATCCAGACTGGGGGTTATACAGCTAAAACATTGAAATGGTCGGTTCAGTATCCTGGTTGGCTGGATGAACACTCGGACTGTGCAACTGGTAATTTGATCCCTTTAAATCCTGACGCCCAAGCCATCAACTACATCATCGACGTAAGGGCACTGCAGATCAGTCAGAATTGACTGGATTTATATTTCCATCTTGTCTTTGCGTTTTCAGATGAGATTCAAAATCTATAATCCAAACGGAAAGTCGTTATCGTCTTCATCGCCCGAATCAGATTCATCCATCGCGAGCATGATCTCTCTCGCGAAGAAATTCTGCGGCTCAAGCGTGTTCCATTTTCCGATATAAGGCTCCTGAAATGGCTGGAACGTGAACTCAGCATTTCTGCCATCATCGAGCTCCGCGGTTACCAGCCAATAGTAATTTTCCTGCTGAGCGACATGGACCTGTACATCATTCAGGTCATATCCAATATATTCAATCGCTTCGCCTATCGTGAATGTATTGTCCCAATGATACCCGGTGAAGGAATCCACAACTTTAGACGCAAGCCAGTCGTTAACCATAGTACGTTTGTGGTTGTCTGAGAAAACACGTACTTCCCCATCCTCGGCGGTAAACACTGTAAATTCTGTCCCGGCATCAATTACAGCCGTATCTCCCGAAAGCGCTCCGCCAGCAAGTATCCCGACAACCGAGATGCCGATGATGACCGTCGCGCCGACCGATGTGGCCGTATCAGACCCGCCACTTTCAGTCTGCGACCCGGTGAGTCGGATTGGATCGGAATAAAGAGGCATGATCGACGAAATCTGAGCATCGACATATCCGCCACGTCCCCAGCTTCTCGCTGGGCGGACTTCGCTTATCGCCCCTATTACAGGTGTTCCAGCGACCAGGTATGTTGTCCCTTCCACCACAACGTCCTCAAGTACCGAAAATAATACTTCGTCCCCGACCTGGTTCCGGTTTGAATGAATTTCTTCCATCATGACAAGTCTGACCGGGGTGCCCGCCGGAAGGGTTCCTGTTCCACCGGACTGGGCAACCGCCGCGTCGGACACGAACATGGTCGTCCCTGCAATTGCCGCTATAAGCGCGAATATTAATCTGTTCATTGGTTCACCTCGAAAAATTACTCCGGATTATTATCCCTGCAAAATGCAGGCGCTAACACAAAGAGGTTTAATCCCCTGTTTAGACCATTATTGACGTCAACAAATTCCTCGTGATATATTCGCAGCACCAATGAGACTACGTCGCGCGAAAATATGGTGTCTCGCAATACTTGCGGTGACGATCCTTCAATTTATCCTGGTGTCCTGCGATACCGCTGCACCGCCTCAGCAATTTGTCGGTACGTGGGAAAATGTCTTCGAAGATACGGAAAAAATAATTGTCACCCTCAAGATCGACACTTTCACCATCACTACCAGGAGTTACAAAGAGGATGGAACCTACGTTGACAGTGTCCAGTTTGCGAAGGCGGTGAACGGGCGTCTGAATGTAGACAGGGAGGAAGGCCATTTTATTTTCGCCATTAACGAAGCCGGATTCCTGTCGATCCAGGACCGCGATGGCAAAGAAATAACCCGTTACAAACGACTGCGCTGATTGATTTACCACGCATATACTGTGCATATCGGCATTGAATTTTTCCGGGGTGAATTGTAAAGTTATCCTGCCTGAAAAAATTGGAGGTAAAGATGGATAACCACGAAATTAACTCTGCATTTGAAGGCCTCTCCACCCCCCTGATAGCCGACGCATGCCTGAAGCACAAAATTACGTATAATGGCGCTCCTCCCGGGATAAATCCGCTCATCCATAATTCAAAATGCGCCGGGAAGATTCTCCCTGTACGGCACTTTGGAAGCGTAGACGTTTTTCTTGAAGCGATGATCGACGCTTCGCCCGGCGACATAATGGTCATTGATAACGGCGGACGTACTGACGAAGGCTGCATTGGGGATCTGACGGTACTCGAAGGGAAAGCGTCGGGACTTGGTGGGATGATTGTCTGGGGTTACCATCGGGACACTTCGGAGATCCGTGAGATCGGATTTCCAGTCTTCACTTATGGCTCCTGCCCGTCGGGACCTCAGCGGCTGTTCCCGAGAGGAGAAAATGCACTCGAGTCGGCGAATTTTGGAAACTTGATCGTGACAAAAGAATTTTACATATTCGCGGATTCCGACGGGGTTATTTTCTTCGCTGCGGAAAATATCGACGCGATCATTAATACCGCAAAATCAATACAGGAAACCGAGAGACGCCAGGCTGAGCGGATAGCGTCCGGAGATACTTTGAGGATCCAGTTAAAGGTGGATGAGTATGTGGCGGAGCGGGAAAAGGATCCCGCGTATACATTCAGGAATCATCTCGAAAAGATCGGTGGAGCGATAGAAGTCTAAGGTTTATTTTGATTTCTTAATGGTGTACCGCATCAGGGGACGGATTTCTGTGCGCCTGGCAATTTCTTTAAATCCCGCTTTTTTAAACGATGAAGGAAGCCCGTAGTACGCGAATACGTCCGGCATTCTGTCCTTTCGCGGCTCGACAGGACATCCTTCGACCGCGACCCCTCCATTCTTTTTGACATGTTTTACCGCGGCCTTGATCAATCCCTCGCTGACACCCATATTCCGATAATTTTTATCGACAAAAACACAACTGATGATCCATGTGGGCGTGTCGTCGACGGGTTTAAATACCCTGGATTTTTTCAGTGCTTCGAACTTTTCTCTCGGTTCGACCGAGCACCATCCGACAACTTCCCCATTCAGATAGGCGAGAATTCCAGGCTCGCGCCCATTCCCGACTATCTTTTTCATTGCGCGCTTATTTTTATCGTATTGCCCCGCTTCGAATTCCTTCCTGGTCAATCGGTTGAACATACACCAGCATCCGGCGCAGGCACCGTTTTTGCCAAACAGCTTTTCGAAGTCTTGCCATCTGTCGTGGATTAGCGGATAAAATTTGAGATTTTTATTGCTGACCATTAGACGATGGGATTTCTTCATTGTTTGCAAGCCTGTCCTCAATATGTAATTTCATCGCGTCGCGAATATTCGCAAGAGCCTCTTCATAAGTACTGCCTTGAGTGTAACATCCCTGTAATTGAGGACAATACGCATAATACCCGTCATAATCTTTTTCTATTACGCATGCAAGCCGATATGTGCTCATGTTGACTCCATTAACGGACTAATTATACACGCTCTTCGATTTCTATTCATAATACAGTGAATCTATCGGGTCCAGCATCGCTGCCCGGCTGGCGGGATAATAACCAAAAAATATCCCGATAGTTACAGCGAATGAAAAAGCAACAATAATAGCGAATGGCTGGACCAATGTCGCGAACTCGGTAGTGGCGTTTATCAGATCAGCACCGCCAAGTCCCGCTCCGATCCCTATAATTCCGCTGAATACGCTCATTATCACTGCTTCGAGAAGAAACTGGCTTAATATATCCCTGTCCTTAGCGCCGATTGCCTTACGTATCCCGATCTCCCTTGTCCTCTCAGTAACCGTGACCAGCATGATGTTCATGATCCCTATTCCACCGACCAGCAGCGAAATACTCGCAATCGCGCCAAGCAGGATAGTGAATGTGCGGTTGAATTCATCGGCAGTCTCAATGATGTCAGCCTGGTTCCTGACATAAAAATCATCCTCGCCGCCGGTTCCTATCCTGTGGCGCTCCCTTAGCAGATCCGCGACTTCTTCTTCCACCACCGTCAAGTCGACATTTTCAGCAGCCATAAGGTCGATCTCATCGACAGAATCCTGTCCGAAGATTGTATTCATCGCGGTAGTGAAAGGAACAAGCAGGCGGTCGTCGGGATTGTACCAGCCCTGGTCACCCTTGGTTTTCAGGATACCTACGACTGTAAAATTTAATCCATCGATTTTTACACTTTCTCCAATATTGTTAATGTTGAATCCAAGCTGTTCCGCGGTGGTAGGACCCATGACAGCGACCCGCGCCCTGTTCTGCACCTCGGCTTCGGTAAATGCCCTGCCGTACTCAACTTCGTAATTTCGGATCGAAAAATATGTGATCGCGGTTCCAATTACGTTAGATCGGGAGTTGTTCGCGAAGTATTTTATCTGGGCGTTTCCCGATACGACCGGAGTGGCTTCAACTATCGAATCAAGCTGATTCAAAATTGCCAGCGCATCCTCTTCGGTCAGGTTCTGGGCCTGTCCGCTCATCACCCCATGGGTACCGTGCTGTCCCGGACGCACGACCAGCAGGCGTGTCCCCATCGATGATATCCTCTCCATTACTTGGGCCTGTGCTCCCGCACCGATCGCCAGCATGGAGATCACCGCGCCAACACCGATAATTATTCCAAGCATTGCCAGTATCGACCGAAGCTTGTTCGCGTAGAGGCTCTTGAGGGCTACCTTTATGGTTATTCCAATAGGCATTTTTTTTATTGGTTCATCCCGTCACTAAGAATTTTACCATCTTTCATCTGGATGACCCTCTTGCACTTCCTGGCAACTTCGTCCTCATGCGTCACGATCAGCATCGTCATTCCATTTTCATTAAGGCCCTTGAAAATATCGAGGATTTCTTCGCTCGTTCTGCTGTCCAGATTTCCTGTGGGCTCGTCTGCCAGTATTATCGACGGATTCGTAATCAGCGCGCGCGCGATAGCGACCCTCTGCCTTTCACCACCGGAAAGCTGGTTTGGCATGTGACGCATCCGTTTTTTCAACCCGACACTTTCAAGTTTCTCGATAGCCCTTTCTTTGGCATCGCGACGTCCGGCATATAAAAGGGGCAACTCAACATTTTCAAGCGCGGAAGTCCTCGGTATCAGGCTGAACGACTGGAAGACAAATCCAATCCGCTTGTTTCTAATTTCAGCAAGTTTATTTTTCGGTAATTTTGAGACATCATAATCATTCAGGAGGTAAATTCCGGAGTCGGGCTTATCAAGGCAACCCAGCATATTCATCAGGGTGGACTTGCCGCTGCCCGACGCTCCGATCACCGCTACCATCTCGCCCTCTTCAACATCAACGCTCACATCGTCGAGCGCGTGGACCTGGCTGTCGCCGATTACGTAAGTCTTGAAAATATTTCTGGTGCGGATGATCATCGGCGTCCGCCAAACCGCATCATTCCCTGGCTGAATCCGCTGCGCCACTGGCTTTCAGCGGAACCTTCGTCGATGACCAGTGTCTCCCCACCTTTAAGTCCGCTCGTGACCTCTATCAATTCACCATTGTTGATCCCGACTTCCACGTTCCTGAACTCGATGTCACCGTTTGCCGTCAATACCGCTACCCTCCTCTGCCCGTCCTCTATTGAGACCGCCGCGACAGGAACCGCCAGCACGTCTGCCTTCTCCAGGATAACCAACTCGACATCGGCTGTCATTTCCGGCATCAGGAGGTTTTTGTTATCGCTGGTGATGCCAATCTTGACCTCAAAGGTCACTACGTTGGAAACATTCGATCCCTGCTGCGCAACCCTTTCGACCACACCTGCAAATTTTTGTCCAGGAAATGCGTCCGCCGTGATTTCAGCAACCATTCCCGGAACCACACGTCCGATGTCGCTTTCATCGACCGATGCCAGCACGTAGATCTTCGACAGGTCCGATATCGTGAGAATTGTAGTTCCCCCGCCCGTATTGCTGATTCCCGATGAAATTATGGTCCCGACCTGGACATTCCTCGCCGTGACAACTCCGTCCATCGGAGAATATACTTTTGTATCCTCAAGTCTCTGCTGAGAGATGTTCAAATTTATTCGTGACTGCTCGAGCGACGCCTGCGCCAGCCTAACGTCCTGCCGCCTTAATTCAAGCGACGCTTCCTCGGTTCTCAATTGTTCAAGGGAAATTCGGGCGCGCTCAACATTCGCTTCAGCGGTCCGGGCGGATGTCTCCGCCGCGTCGCATTCTTCCTGACCGGCGAATCCCTGCTCTTTTAATGCCCACAGCCTGTCAGCGCGCGCTCTCGCTTCGTCTGCCTGAAGCTGAGAAATTTCCAGTTCCAACTCTGCGGATTCTTTGGAAATCTCGTATTCTTCTTCCGCAATATCGAGATTCTGCTGAGCCTTAAGGAGATTTGCCTGAGCTTGCGAGAGATTCACCTGCGAGACCTCTACATTCCGCTCTTCATCGGTTGTATCCAGTTCAACCACCAAATCTCCCATCCGGACCTGGTCGCTGATGTCAAAGGGAAGGGAGACTATTTCACCGGACGCCTTACACTTTAAGTCAACCACCTGGTTGGCCGCGACTGTTCCCGATGCAACCACAGTCTCACGAATGGTGGTACGTTCTACACTTACATTGACCGGGTCCATTGAGAATCCCATACCGGGACCCTCTTCCGGCTTTTTGCAGCC
The DNA here is from genome assembly GCA_036397475.1 of bacterium. Taxonomy (GTDB): domain Bacteria; phylum JAJVIF01; class JAJVIF01; order JAPKYR01; family JAPKYR01; genus DASWIV01. Next base: position 12,632 of record DASWIV010000358.1, on the reverse strand, counting down.
TGAACCCGCACTGATAAACACCGCGAGTACCGTTGCGATAACCAGCCCTCGCCAGATTCCTGGATCATTCATAATTATCCTCATTACCTGTTAAACGATTAAAAACTAAAAAGGACACAATTTCCACTAATTTACCTCTTGAAACATTATTATTAACCAAGGTAAAAATTATATTGACTTACAGTTTATGGTGCTATATTATTTTATTCCTCGAGAGGGACAGAGTATTTACCCTCAAATTTATCATTACAGGCTGGTAATTAGACATGAGAAAAACTTTGACATTTCTGTTAGTCGTTGCCGCGATGGCTGTGCTGTTGGCTGTAAGCCTAAGCTGCTCGAATGGAACAGACAGATCTCCGGTAACTCCGCAGGCGGATATCACCGGTGATGTAGATGGCTTGAACTGGGACCTGGCGTACCAGGCGAATGATTACACAGTGATTATTCCGCTCGGATCGGCTGTCGACCCGCAGTCGGGTAAGATTGTTGATGGAATGGCGATTCTTCATTACCCCAACGGAGTACCCGAGGGTATTGTAAGAAATGGCGCGAAAAAGCCTCCCGGAACCCCCGGCGGCGGCGGTGGCGGCGGTACGACTGATGGATCAAACTGTTACGGAACTTTTGGAAATGGCGTCAAGTGGAAGGTCGTCGAAAATTACATTGTAAATCCCGCAAATAACGGTGGGCTTTCAACAAGTGCGGTACTGCCGGCAATGGTAGCAGCGATAGATCAGTGGGAAGATGCCTGCGATGGAGTTCTTAACAATGGTGGAAGTATCAATGTAATTGGGAGCGGTTCTGCCACAACCGATCCTCTCTCTGTTGATACCGTGTCTCCGGACGGGCAGAACGAGGTATTCTTCCAGAATGCACCCGGAAGTGCAATTGCGGTCACATCGGTCTGGGGAACATTCTATGGTCCGCCAGGCTGGAAAGAAATTGTCGAATGGGATCAGATTTACGACGATGTGGATTTCACATGGTCAATGACCGGAGCTCCCCTGGATATGGATTTCCCAAGTATCGCCCAGCATGAGACCGGCCATACCTTCGGACTCGACGATTTATATGATGCCGCATGTTCTGACCAGACAATGTACGGTTATGGTTCTGAAGGAGACACCAATGCAAGGACTCTCGAAGCAGGAGATATCGCGGGAGCCGATTCTATCTATTAATTCACGAAAATATTTGAGAAAGAAAAAAGCCGGATCTTCGAGGTCCGGCTTTATTTCTTTAGCAGCGGATTTTCATTCAGAATTCTCCGAAACCTCGCCTTTAACCCATTTTGCCGAATCCACCACCTCGTCAATCTTGTCAGCCAGGTCTTTCAGTTCCTGGGGGGTGCCGTAATAATCGCGGATTCGCTTGGTGTGTTCGCCAATGGTTATCGAAGTAAATGTCGATGGCAGGTCCGTTACCGTTGAGCCGTCGACGGTTGAATATTCGTCTTCGTAAGAAAAATAAACGATATCAAAGAACGCATCGACAAGTTCCCAGACTTTTTCCTCGGTAATCTGATCGGTCTGGGGACCTAATACACTCACAAACCGCAGGCCTTCGTATCTCACCGATCCATCACCGTTTATGGTCAGCGTGTAGAACGGACATTCGCCATAGCAAGGTGTCCGCTCCAGGGTTATCACGACATTGTCGAGGCTGTCCGGATATTCAGGAGCTGGGGTATCGGGCTCCCCCGTGTCATCGGCAGTATCGACAGCCTGTGGACCGGGATTCGCGTCCGGCTTTTCATCCACGGCTTTACTCCCTGACGTGCATCCCTGGGTCAGCACGAAAAATGCACAGACTGCCAGTAAATCAGCTATTGAGATTTTAATCTTCATTATGAAATTTATTCCTTTCAACCTATCTACTGCACCCGTTTATTCAGGGTATGTTCCATCCCAGCCATTGGTCCATTGGGCAGTATTGACAACAAGATCAATTTTCTGTTCGAGCTTACCGACATCCTCGTTGTCCCAGCTATAGTTGACTATCTCCTTGTATTGGCCATCGATGGATATTGAAGTCCATACGAACTGACCGTCCGTCGGACCTTCAGTATACGCATCGTTCAGCTTGAAATAATCGATGCGGTAAAACTCATCGACCAGCGACTTTACAGCTTCCTGCGAGATGTGAGTAGCCTGATACCCATAGGTCCCGACAAAATCATAGCCTTCGTACTCGACCAGTCCTGAGCCATGAATAGTCAATTTATAGACGGGACAGGGTCCGTAACAGGGTCCTCGCTGGAGCGTGATTACCGCGTTCTTGTATTCCTCGGGATCGGATGGGCCGATTGGTCCTCCTGCGTTACAGGAGATGAGAAGCAGTAGCAGGAACAGGATGCCAGCCCGTTTGTCTACTACCGATTTTCTGTTCATAGCTGAATTATACCACAAAAAAAAAGCCCCCTGCCCTTCCCAGGCAGGGGACCTTATTAGGCGAATTAAGATTTCCCAAGATCTCAGTTTAATCAATTTTCGTGATTTACCTGCTCATGTCGGGATTTCAGTTATGTATTCAATTCGCCTTACTCAGTACTCTTACTTACCCTTTTTTGCCGGGGATTTCGGAGCAGGCTTCTTTGCGCCTTTTTTTGCTGGCATGTAATATGCCTCCTTCTGATTAGGACTAAAAGCTATTTAAATGAGCAGTAGAGATTCAAAAATCTCCAAGACCCCCATTTCTATTATGATTGGGGGTCTTAACCAAAAAAATTAACCGCCGGATTTCGTCCAGGCGATTATATTTTCTAAGCTAATTTTCTCATATTCTGCAAATAAATCAATCGCTTAAGTCATTTTTATGTTCAATTAACTCACTTTTTTTTCAAGCCGATATTATCCCTGAAAAAGCGCTCTGAAACAGGCTTGAATAGCGGGTTTCAATTCTTCATTTCAAGCTCTCCCAGAACCCCTTCAGACTCTCGACATTTCCATTGAATTTACTCCTGCTGCAGTTCCCTATCCCGAACACAAACCGGGGCTCGTCGCCTTCAGTTCCATCTGTGTAATTCCAGAGCGTCCAGTCTTCCCACAATCCTTCAGGCATTGCGAATTCGCCATATCTTGAAAACCAGAGCGGACAGTTCTTCAGAGCGCTCTTCGGATCAGGAGCGATCATCCTCCTGATGAAATCATACTTCGAATAAAGGACAGGCCACCTTCCGGTCTCGCCATGGATCGTTGCCACGAAATCTTCGGCTTCCTTCAATGTCATTTCAGGGTAATTGTCGATCTCATAGTGAGCCAGTACAAGCAGGTCCCCCGGATCGGGCATGACATACTTCAGGAAATACCGCGCCTGCTCGACCCCGTCGCCACGCATCCCGAAATGGTACGCTCCCCAGAGAAGATTTCGCTTGTGGGCTTCTTCCTTCCTTGACCTGTATTCTTCGTCAATTGAACTGTGGCCCTGTGCAGCCCGATGGACAATTCCCACAATCCCATCCTGCCTAACCTCGTCGAAATCCACTTCCTTATCGAACTGTGAAAGCATCACCACAGCATTCGCCACACCTGTCACACCGCCTGCTGAAAGCGAGTCGATGAATTTATCGTACGCTTCCTGCGACGTTGGCCCCCATTTTCCGAACGCGACAGTGTCGGGGATTAGGAATCCCTCTGAAATCAACCCAAGCTGCATTAGCCTGGTGATGTACGGTTCACTCCTGTCAGGCATATATGTCTCCCCAGATCTGGATCAACTTTGACTTGGTAATTTTCAGGTGGTTCGCGACTTTGGTGAGAATCGCATTCAAAGTTCCAGTTCTTAACGAAGCGTGGAGAGGGATACTGACTCGATGCTCTGGCGGTCCTTCATACAGCATCCGGACGTGGCTACCAACAGTACGGACATATCGATAGCCATACCCTTCCAGCAACTTGATTACCGTTTCCCGGATACATCCCGAGGCAGTTTCACAATGCTATGACCTCATCTCGCACAAAATGAAGCCGGATAATACGCGGATAATCCTCACCTTCGTCAAAATGCACCGACACAGCCTCGCGTACATTGTTCTTAAGATCGTCCCACGTGTCCGCCTGAGTAAAGATGTCCGAACCAAGCGCCTGAGCGCAGTACCCGCCATCCTCTTCCTGGTTGACTTCGAATATTAGTTCAGTTGACGTCAATTTAAGTCTCCTTGACTCCTTCTGAAATTATATCATGAAATAAAAAACCCCATACATTTCTGTACGGGGTATTTTATGATCAATCCTGGCGGCGACCTACTTTCCCGCAAAAGCAGTATCATCGGCGCTGTAGATGCAGTGATTGTTATAATTTCCTGATAAGTTTGGATTTGTCTATTTGAAGGTGGTTCGCCACTCGGGTTAGGATCGTATTCAGCGTACCGGGCTTTAATGCCTTATGCAGCGGTACCGTCTCGGCGTGCGTAGGTGGTCCGGGATGAATCATACGTACATGGCTTCCTGAGGATCGAGCCTGGACATATCCATTTTGTTCCAGCAGCCCGATCAGTTGCCAACCAGACACATCGCGCGGCAATTTCACAAGGAGAAAACCTCATCGCGCACGAAATGAAGCCGGACGATCTTAGGTATTTCTTCGCCTTCATCGAAAGAAATAGAGATTGCGTCACGAATATTGGATTTGAGCTCTTCCACAGTCTCGCCCTGGGTTACTATGTTGTGCCCAAGCGACTGAGCCCAGTATCCGCTGACTTCGTCTTCATGGACTTCAAATATTAGTTCGGTAGGAGTCATAGGTAAATTATATCAGATTAGGAAGTATTTACGGCTAAATCCCGCCAGGTAAAACGCCCCATGCATCTCTGCAGGGGTTTTCCGGTAACCCGCAGCTTGCTCTGGGTTTATATCAATCCTGCCAAGCGACCGAATTTCCCGCGAAAGCAGTATCATAGGCGCAGTAGAGCTTAACTGCCGTGTTCGGGATGGGAACGGGTGTTTCCTTAATCCATACGAAATCGAAATCCTTGATTTCAGAAAAGATTATTTCAGTTTCTCGAGGCAGATTTTGCATGTATTATCTCGACCATGCAATGAACAATACCATCTACCACAAATCTTGCATTTGTACAGGTTGCCAGGTTTGTTGCAGATGTGACATACAAGACTCATTTTCATTCACCTCCTTTTCAGAACAGTTAATTTTGCATCTAACGCTATACTTCTCTTCTGAATGTCAGCACGTAGCACTTAGTGCTTTCGCCTTTTGCCCCGAATATGGCAGCCAAGCAACCTGCTCCCCTGACTACATCAAATGAATCCAATCTGAAGAACTCCCAATCTCCTGCTTGCTCCGAATATGGCAGCCAAGCAACATGAGCATGTTTGCTAACTACTTTTTGCAGATACTCAGCGGCAGCTCGATCTTGGTTTGCTCCCTGAATTATTACTGCTGGGGCGATTTGGACCATCTTGTATTCGTATAACACTGGTTCATACCTCCTCACATCGCTCGATTTTGAATCTTATGCAATCAATTATAAGGTAAAATCAGAATACAGCAAAAAACCCCCGGCATTTCTGCTGGGGGTATTTTATAAAATCAATCCTGGCGGTGACCTACTTTCCCACGAAAGCAGTATCATCGGCGCAGTAAAGCTTAACTTCCGTGTTCGGGATCAAATCATATCTTTCCCACCGATGTCGACCGTGCTTTTCTCTTCTTGACTTCTTTATCATAACTGTCCTTGCGAAATTGCACCGTCACTTCCGGCGTCAGGCCATAAATCATTAATGTAACCTTTGGCGGATCACCGAATTTCAATTGCAGGTTCCAAACAAGGTCCTCGAATCCAGGCAGCTCGCTTTCTTGAATCATATAGACTTCAAAGACTTCCACTTCCTGAACATCATACTCCTGATCTGGCACACTTGAACCAGTCCAGACCGCTATACTGTCAGGAAACTTGCACTCAATTTCATTTATGACCTTCCGGATCAGCTCATTCCGGAGTTTCCCTTTTGAGTTCATCTGAAATCACCTGAAATATTTCGATTGATTGACGTACTAAGTCGGTTATTTCGCTCTCGAGTACAGGAATCTGCTCGTAGTCGGCTTTAATGCGATACCGGCCTGCCCGCTCAAGCAATTGCCTCGTATTTTTCCCCTCAATCGCAATTTCCACTGCCGCCATGCGGAATAATTGTGGATGAGTCCATTCCTGAACCTTTTTACCATTATACTTGGTAATCCACGGAACGGGAATATTTCGGACTTCAAATAAGGCTTGCACCGCCAATCTCAAGGCATAGTAATATCTTGAAGCCGCAGCATTGTAGTGACCACCTTTAATTGAATCGTTGCAAACCTTGAGATTTTCCTCGCTTTTCATCCAATACGATTGCGCCGGACTGATCAATCTCTTGAGACCTCCAACAATAAGTATAACAAAAAAAATCCCTCCTGTTTCCAGAAGGGGTTTTATAGATCAATCCTGGCGGCGACCTACTTTCCCGCAAAAGCAGTATCATCGGCGCAGTAAAGCTTAACTTCCGTGTTCGGGATGGGAACGGGTGTTTCCTCTACGCTATGGCCACCAGAAAGATTTTCTTTTTTTAAAATCTTGTAAACAAGATATAGTGGTCAGAAAGAGTTTCAATGTACAATTTTTACCGAATGATCTTAATATTCTTTTTCGTTATAACCCGGTTACATCAGAGCACGCGAAAAGATATGGTCAAGCCCTCGACCGATTAGTACCGGTCAGCTTCACATGTTACCACGCTTCCACTTCCGGCCTATCTACCTGGTTCTCTTCCAGGGGTCTTACCTGAACTAGTCAGTGGGAGATCTCATCTTGAAGTGGGCTTCGCGCTTATATGCCTTCAGCGCTTATCCCTTAGCGACATAGCTACCCTGCGGTGCAGCTGGCGCTACAACAGGTACACTAGAGGTCGCCCCGCCTCGGTCCTCTCGTACTAGAGGCAGATCCTCTCAAATCTCCTTCGCTCTCAATGGATAGGGACCGAACTGTCTCACGACGTTCTGAACCCAGCTCGCGTACCACTTTAATCGGAGAACAGCCGAACCCTTGGGACCTTCTCCAGCCCCAGGATGTGACGAGCCGACATCGAGGTGCCAAACAGCGCCGTCGCTGTGAACGCTCGGGCGCTATAAGCCTGTTATCCCCGGGGTAACTTTTATCCGTTAAGCAACGGCCACACCATGTTGAACCGCTGGATCACTAAGCCCTACTTTCGTATCTGCTCGACCTGTCGGTCTCACAGTCAAGCTCCCTTGTGCCTTTACACTCGAAGCGCGGTGCCAAGCGCGCTGAGGGAACCTTTGGGCGCCTCCGTTACCTTTTGGGAGGCGACCGCCCCAGTCAAACTGCCCGCCTAACGTTGTCCCTCAACCGGATAACGGTCGGGGTTAGATGTCAAACCAAATCAGGGTGGTATTCCAACATTGACTCCACCGAATCTAGCGACCCGGCTTCAAAGTCTCCCACCTATCCTATACAGACTTAACCAAACACCAGCGTCAGGTTACAGTAAAGCTCCACGGGGTCTTTCCGTCCAATTGAGAGTAGCCGGCATCTTCACCGGCAGTGCAGTTTCGCCGAGTCCGTCGTTGAGACAGCGCTCAGATCGTTATGTCATTCGTGCGGGTCGGAACTTACCCGACGAGGAATTTCGCTACCTTAGGACCGTTATAGTTACGGCCGCCGTTTACCGGGGCTTCAGTCGAGAGCTTCTCCGAAGATAACCCCCTTCCTTAACCTTCCGGCACCGGGCAGACATCAGACCCTATACATCCTCTTGCGAGTTAGCAGAGTCCTGTGTTTTTGGTAAACAGTCGCCTGAGCCCTTTCACTGCGGCCCTCCGAAGCTCAAGTAACCTATCACCTCAGAGGGCGCCCCTTCTTCCGAAGTTACGGGGCAAGTTTGCCTAGTTCCTTAACGACGGTTCTCTCGCACGCCTTGGTATGTTCTACCTGCCCACCTGTGTCGGTTTGCGGTACGGTCGCGTACAAATAAACTTAGAGGATTTTCCAGGCAGTGTGGTCATGACGACTCCAGGCTATTTACAGCCCTTGGCATCGCTTTTCAGATATAGTTCCGTGGATTTACCTGCGGAACCATCCTACGAGCTTGCACGGCAATCCAATAAGCCGCTCGCCAATTCCTACTGCGTCTCCCCATCGCGCTTTGCACACGGTACGGGAATGTTGACCCGTTGGCCATCGCCTACGCCTTTCGGCCTCGGCTTAGGACCGACTAACCCTGGGAGGACGAACCTACCCCAGGAACCCTTGGGCTAATGGCGGAAAGGATTCTCACCTTTCTTATCGCTACTCGTCCCTGCATTCTCACTTCCGCTTCGTCCACCAGTCTTCACAGTCTGGCTTCTCCTAATGCGGAACGCTCCCCTACCACGCTTGCGCATCCACAGCTTCGGTGCTGAGCTTAGCCCCGTTACATCTTCGGCGCAGGAAATCTTGACTAGTGAGCTGTTACGCTTTCTTTAAAGGATGGCTGCTTCTAAGCCAACCTCCTAGCTGTCTGGGAATTCCCACTTCCTTTGCCACTTAGCTCAGCTTGGGGACCTTAGCTGGCGGTCTGGGGTGTTTCCCTTTCGCCCATGGACCTTGTCACCCATGGACTCACTCCCGGGATAGTCGCTGTGGTATTCGGAGTTTGATTGGGTTCAGTAACCTTGTGAGGCCCCTAGTCCATTCAGTGCTCTACCCCCACAGCGTAGTTGCCCGAGGCTTCCCTTAGAGGAATTTCGGGGAGAACGAGATATCGCCAGGTTCGTTTGGCTTTTCACCCCTACCCACAGCTCATCCCCCAATTTTTCAACATTGGTGGGTTCGGCCCTCCACGTAATGTTACTTACGCTTCAGCCTGGCCATGGGTAGCTCACCTGGCTTCGCGTCTACGACATGCAACAGTGCGCCCTGTTAAGACTCGCTTTCGCTGTGGCTCCGGGTATCACCCCTTAACCCGCTGCATACCGTAACTCGCAGGGTCGTTATACAAAAAGCACGCCGTCACCCGCTCTTGCGAGACCTGGCTCCGACGGTTTGTAGGCACACGGTTTCAGGTACTATTTCACTCCCCTTCCGGGGTACTTTTCACCATTCCCTCACGGTACTATTCCGCTATCGGTCATCGAATGTATTTAGCCTTGCGGGATGGCCCCCGCAAATTCCGTCCGGGTTGCACGTGTCCGAACGTACTCAGGTGTTCATCAGGAGACCGAAAATTTTCGCGTACGGGGCTTTCACCCTCTGCGGCTTTCTTTCCAGTAAATTCCGCTAACTTTCGATTTTCTTACTCCCCGGGCTATTCTGGTTCGCCCCGATGAGTCCTATAACCCCCGCGACGCAACGGCCAGTCCTTGACACGTCGCAGGTTTGGGCTGTTCCCGTTTCGCTCGCCACTACTCAGGGAATCGAGTTTCTTTCTCTTCTCCGGCTACTAAGATGTTTCAGTTCGCCGACCGACCTCTACCGGCCCTATGTGTTCAGACCGGAGTGACTCGCCTAAGCGAGCCGGGTTTCCCCATTCGGAGATCTCCGGATCAAAGCATGCTCGCTGCTCCCCGAAGCTTATCGCAGGTAACCACGTCCTTCGTCGGCATTCGATGCCAAGGCATCCACCGTATGCCCTTGGTAGCTTGACCATACCTGTTTCAATCGTGCTCTGACGAAACCGGGTATAAAAACTACTCAAGAACGATTTAAAGACCATTCAGTTGTCAAAGTTCTGATCCAAGCATTAAAAAAGATCACCCTCGGGCAATCTTCTCCGTTCGCTCAAAGCTGAATAGCGCTAAGGGTCGCCTACAGGTCGACCTGGGATGAGGACATTTATTTTCTTCATTGTTGGTTGAAGAAGACGTCCTGTCTCCCTAGAAAGGAGGTGATCCAGCCGCACCTTCCGATACGGCTACCTTGTTACGACTTCACCCTCCTCGCCGGACAGACCTTAGGCACCTCCCTCTCACCGAAGTGAGTTGGGGCAGCGACTTCGGGTCCATCAGACTCGGGTGGTGTGACGGGCGGTGTGTACAAGGCCCGGGAACGTATTCAACGCGACATGGCTGATTCGCGTTTACTAGCAATTCCGGCTTCATGGAGGCGAATTGCAGCCTCCAATCCGAACTGGGGCCGGCTTTAAGGGATTAGCTCTAGATCGCTCTGTTGCTGCCCTTTGTACCGACCATTGTAGCACGTGTGTAGCCCTGGATATAAAGGCCATGCTGACTTGACGTCATCCTCACCTTCCTCCGGTTTGTCCGGCAGTCTCGCTAGAGTCCCCAACTTAATGATGGCAACTAGCGACGAGGGTTGCGCTCGTTGCGGAACTTAATCCAACATCTCACGACACGAGCTGACGACAGCCATGCAGCACCTGTTCAACCTCGCCTTGCGGCACCCCCGCTTTCACGAGGATCAAGTTGAATGTCAAACCCAGGTAAGGTTCTTCGCGTAGCATCGAATTAAACCACATGCTCCACTGCTTGTGCGGGCCCCCGTCAATTCCTTTGAGTTTTAATCTTGCGATCGTACTCCCCAGGCGGGGCATTTAACACGTTAGCTACGGCACCGAGAGGGTCGAACCCCCGACACCTAATGCCCATCGTTTACGGCGTGGACTACCGGGGTATCTAATCCCGTTCGCTCCCCACGCTTTCGCGTCTCAGCGTCAGAAACAGGCCAGAGAGCCGCCTTCGCCACTGGTGTTCCTCCCGATATCTACGCATTTCACCGCTACACCGGGAATTCCACTCTCCTCTCCTGTTCTCCAGCGAGGCAGTTTCAGACGCAGTTCCCGGGTTGAGCCCGAGGATTTCACATCCGACTTACCAAGCCGCCTACACGCGCTTTACGCCCAGTGATTCCGGACAACGCTCGCCTCTTACGTCTTACCGCGGCTGCTGGCACGTAATTAGCCGAGGCTTATTCCTGGGGTACCGTCAATTTACAGCTATTAACTGTACGTTTCTTCCCCCAGAAAAGAGCTTTACAACCCGAAGGCCTTCATCGCTCACGCGGCGTCGCTGCGTCAGGCTTTCGCCCATTGCGCAAGATTCCCTACTGCTGCCTCCCGTAGGAGTCTGGACCGTGTCTCAGTTCCAGTGTGGCTGTTCATCCTCTCAGACCAGCTACCCGTCTTCGCCTTGGTAGGCCATTACCCTACCAACTAGCTGATGGGCCGCAGGCTCATCTTCGAGCGCGAGCTTGCTTGCAGAGGCCCGCTTTGGCCGCAGCCTCGGAAGGCCGTGGTCTTATGCTGTATTAGTTCTCCTTTCGGAGAGTTATCCACCACTCGAAGGCAGATTACCTACGTGTTACTCACCCGTGCGCCGCTTTACCGGGGCCGAAGCCCTTTCTCGCTCGACTTGCATGTATTAAGCGCGCCGCTAACGTTCGTTCTGAGCCAGGATCAAACTCTCCAGTTTGAACCTTTAGGCAGCGCGAAAGCGTCGAACCTCCGAAGAAGCCCGGCGTGATCCGCGCGCCATGATGCTCGTTATTTCGAACCGCTCTCGCCGGCGGGGGAGCCGACGAGGCGGGGCTCACACGATTTTCACGTGCGATAGGACTCAGTTTTCAAGGACCGAGGGGAGCGGGCTCCCGAGCGGGCCGAAGAATCTAGTCTGATCGGCGGCGCCTGTCAAAGGCACCGTTCGAAGCAGGCCAGCGCTCGGCCGAGCGGCCCCGCCTTGGCGGCGGGGGTCGCGTATATGGACCGCTCCCGGCGGCTTAGCAAGACTTTTTTGTCCGGCTCGCGCACCGGCCAGGCGAGAGCGGCGATCCGGCTGCTTTCCGGCTCGTCTCGAGCTTTCTCGCGCCTGCCGGCGGGGTCGCGGGGCGCCGCTCGGGCAGCCCCGCGCTTCCCTTCACGACTCGTCAGCGTACCAGCGACCTAGCGGCTCACGCACCAGGTTGAGCTCGGCGCCGCTTTCGAGCTGCGCCCGAAAGCCGAGCTCGCGCCGGTTCAGATCCGCGGCCTGAAAGCGGCCGAGAACCGTAACGGCTTGCCACGCTCCTTGATGCCAGACGGCGGTGGGACGAAAGTCACGGCGGCCCGTGCGTACCCTGACGAGCGCCCACTGCTCCTTGTCGCGAAGATGCGGGGGCAACGGCAGCTCCGCCTCTTCGCAGACGCCGCGCGCCGCTTCCAGGACAGCCCTGCGCGACACGCGAAAACAGCGGCGCGGCAGCAGCATGACGACGCAATAGCCCTCGGCCAACGCGAAAGCGGCGAACGAAAAGCGGCGGGCACGCACCATGAGCTCTCGGGGAGGGGAAAATCCTTCGACGCTCGACCGCTCGAGTCCGCGCAACAAAAGCCGGCACTCAGCCGCCACGATGCGCGCTTGGTACGGTTCCACCGCCGCGGCGTAGTCCACGGTTTCGCCCTCGGCGTCGACGAGCACCGCCGCGGCGCTGCCCGTCACTTCGCAAAGACTCCTCAGGATGGCGCTGAATGCGCTCGGCTCTTGATCCCTCTGCTCCGGCGCCCGGCGCCCGCGGCTCATGGCGGCTCCCGCAGCAACGGCAGCTCCGACAATTTCGCGAGCGATTGCTCCGCACTGCGCCGCACTTCGATGCGCTCGCCTTTCCGCAACCGTTCGAGCAAGGCTTCGAGACGCCGCTCGGCTCGACGCTC
>DASWIV010000357.1:0-6659 GCA_036397475.1 bacterium | reverse complement strand
TTCCAACCTTTCTTGTAAAGCTCGACACCGCGTTTCCTGCGAGCTTCCCATTGTTTGAGATCCCTCGTTCCTTTCATGGTACAATTATAACCGAAGAGCGCATTCTATGTCGCTACGCGGAGTAATAGTTGGTCATTATAGTCACTCGCAACGGTACTATGTTTGCGGGAGTGAACCAAATAGGGCTGGTAAGGGATGTGGTTCTGCAATCTATGCTCCGGTTGAATACGTTGAAGAGCGTGTTGTCAGTGACATCCAGGGGATAATCAATCAGCTAGTGGACAGGGAAGGGTTTACAAAGATGGTCAATGCTGAACTAAGGCAGATGTGGGAAACCGAATCGGGCTATAACCCGGACGCTGAAAAGCATATCAAGGCACTCGATACCAAGATTCAGAACGTATATAAAGCTCTTGAGGATGGGTTTCAGGATGCAGCATGGGCGAATTCAAGACTCAAGGAGCTACACGCTGAACGGGATAAATTATCTGCTTCTCAAACCAAACAGACCAAACCGCTGCAGGTTGATGCCGAACGCGCTATGAGATTCAGACAGTACCTTTACCGAGTACTCTCCGATGATAATCTGGCAGAGCGTAAAAAGTACGTCCAGAACTTCATAGATTCAGCTTCACTAAATCCGGAAACCCGTAAATTACACATCCGTTATAGCGTACTTTTCCTCTGTCGTGAATAACGATGTCACGGAGTTTCGCGCTTCCAGTGAGGGAGAAATGCGTGATAGGAATCCCGCGCTCCGGCGTTTAGGAATGCGTATGAGGAGTTTCGCGCTTCCAGTCAGGATGCGTGATGGTCCGCCGCGGCGGACGCGCTCCGACGTAGGGGAATGCTCATAGCCTTTCGCTGGAAGCGATAGGCACATTTACATAAACCAGGGTAAACCAGGATGGTATTGACACTACGGCGTTTCGCATTCGACAAACATTGATATTGCCGAGTTTATGCCGTTGGTCATCAGTACGATCACATTTCCATTGAACGAACTTCCGTCGATCCTGATCGGATCGTAATCCCAGCTTGAGTAAAAACTGCCCTGAGATGTTGTGGAAGTGGCATCATACGTGAACGCTTTAACTACAAACTCGGCGGTGGATAATTCGTCGAGTACATACATCTGCCCGTCCATGTCAGTGGTGATATCCAGCGGATTGTTCAGGCTGCTGTCATCGTCGCCTGGAGTGCCGCTGGTTCCAAATACCGGACCGTCATAAACGAGATTTCCCCACGCAACCATGGATGAAACGTCCCATCGCGACGCGATACAGTCGTTCTTTTCAACTATCCAGAGCCAGTCGCCGTTAACATCGCCTGTCAGCGGATCGATTCCAAGATCGACAGCGGGACCATCGGGATTTGTAACATCGATATTTTTCGTCTGGTACGCCGTTATATCGACAGCTACACAGCATTCAGACTGTCCGCCCTTGCCGTCGCTGACACGAACACACACATCACCGACATAATCGAGATCATAGATTTTCACAAGCGTTTCAGCGGTACCATAGTCGTAGGAATCTCCGAATACACTATCACCGTCGAAATCCCATTCGAATGTCAGGGGGTCTCCGTCAGGATCGGAAAATGTTTGATTCGAGGAGAATAGTCGATGGCTGTCCGCCGAATCCGGCTAGGCTGAAATCCAGTATTAATGTGCCTCCCCAGTCGCCGCCATCAAAATAAATGTTGTTGTTATCTGTGACACTGCAAGCCATCACTTCAGGCGCATTGGTTGGGTGGTCCGACGGCTCGACGCCGTCCCAGTTGGCGATCACGGCATAATTAAATTTAACGCCGCCCGATTCAATTTTTGAAAAATTCGCGTGGTTGAGATGTTTTCCGATTCAATTATATCACTCAAACGGTTAATGAGGCTTAAAATTACATACCGCTTTTGACGAGATCCAGAAGCCTGAGCATCCCGCAGACCTTGCCGGACGAATCGACTACCGGTATCTGGCTGATCTGGTTCGATTCCATGTACTGGAGCGCCTCGACAGCCTTCGTTTTTTCGGTCAGGCGCTTGGGGTCACGTATCATAATTTCGGTGACGCCAGTCTCCATCATGTGTTCTATCGATTTTTTTTCTTTTTCAGCCTTTTCAAGCAGACGTTTGACATCGCCGTCGGTGATGATCCCCTTTAACATTCCATCATTATCGACAACACTCACCGCTCCGAGATGTTTTCCTGTCAGTTCAAATAGCGCATCGCGGAATACACTCTCTGCCGAAACTTTTGGATCGTCCGGCGACGCAGTCATCAGGTCTGAAACATTCAACAGCAGGCGTTTACCGATAGATCCGCCCGGATGCCGTGCCGCGAGATCATCCGATCCGAGGCCCCTCTGTTTCATAATGGTTAACGCGAGCGCGTCACCCATCGCGAGCTGCGCGGCGGTCGACGAAGTCGGAATTAAATTATGTTCGTCCGCTTCTCTTGTGATACAGCATTTGAGGGTCAAAATGGATTCTCTCGACAGTGTACTTTCCGGCTTTCCTGTCATCGCGATCACCTTGACTCCAAGGGCTCTTAACGCCGGGAGGAGTGACAGGATTTCCGACGATTCCCCGGAATTGGAGATAAGGATGACAATATCGACGGGAAGGATCGCCCCAAGGTCGCCGTGGACACCTTCAGTCGGATGGAGGAACATAGCTGGCGTTCCGGTCGATAGAAGGGTTGCTGAGATTTTGCGCCCGATAATTCCTGATTTTCCCACTCCACTGATGACCACCCGTCCATTGCAGTTCAGCACCATCTCTACAGCTTTTTCAAATTCAGAATCGAGCGAATCGGCGAGGTCGCGCAGGGTGTCGGACTCGCGGGTGATTATCTCGCGGGCAAAGTCGAGGAGTGTAGCGGTCTTGGGTTGATCCATCGGGTAGATTGTATGATTTTCGGCACTGACTAACAAGTTAGTCAATGCTACAAATATTTATCGAATGCACGAACTTGTTTGTGTGATTACCTTATTTCATTCAGAATTTCATCGAAAGCCTTCGATGGATCCACCGCCCCATGTATCGGACGTCCGATAACCAGTTGGTCCGCGCCGAGATCAATAGCCTCTTTGGGACCCATCACGCGACGCTGGTCTGTTCCCGGTTCGGGTACTCCACCCGGACGTATCCCCGGCGTGACAATCCTGAAATCTTCCCCGCACGCTGCCCGCACTATCTTAACTTCTCCCCCCGACGCTATTACTCCGTCGCATCCAGCTTGTTGCGCTATCTCGGCAAGCCGTTTCACATGTCCAGACACTGAGTACATAACGCCGAGGTCTCGGATGTCAGTCTGATCAAGCGAAGTCAGCAGGGTAACTCCCATCAGAAGTGGTTTGCGGTCGCCATCGAATTTTTCAACCGCGTCGCGACAGGCTTGCAGCATCCCGCGCCCGCCCGCGATGTGGAGCGTTACCATATCGAATCCGTAGGGCATTAAGTTTGCAAGTGAGGCTGTGACAGTCGACGGGATATCGTGGAGTTTGATGTCGAGAAAAATCTTGACGCCGTATTTGTTGAGTTCATCAAGAACCGAGTGTCCTTCGTCCAGAACGCTGCGTAGTCCGACCTTAACCCATTTGATCTTGCCCTGGAGTTTGTCGAGAAGGGCTATATTTTCTGAAAACAGGGAGCGGTCAAGCGCGAGGATGATTCGTTCGTCCGGTGTGAGTGTAGTGGGCATAAGCTGGATTTTACGGCGTATGATTGAAGATGTCTATATGGCTAAGTATGTCCTGTCAGAAGACCATGCGTAAGCCTGGTCTATCCTGCGGTACCGCGCCAGTGACCAGGCTGACGCATGGTCTTCTGTGCTATCAGATGGAATCGACCTGATGAGTGATGTCCGGGCTTACGCCTGGGACTTCTGTATCTGTGATTATCATTTCACTACCACCCATCCCCATTCTATAGTATTCTTATCCCCTAACCATTAATTAGGAGCCTTTAATTATGTATGTAGGCAAAAAATCTGATCAGGAACAGGTTCCGCAGTATAAAGCGGAATCCACAGGTACAAGCATGCGCGTACTGATCGACAAAGACCGCGGCGCTGATAATTTCGCGATGCGCGTCATCTCTGTCGAACCGGGCGGGCATATCGGCCTCCACAACCATCCGTGGGAGCACGAGATCTACGTGATCAACGGAAAGGGAGAAGTCCGCACTGATAGCGAGGCAAAGGAAATGCAGACAGGAAATTTTCTGTTCATTCCCGGCGATGAGCTTCACAGTTTCTATAACACGGGCGATGATACGCTCGAATTTATCTGCTGCATTCCAAAACGTCCGGGTGTCGGATGCGACGGATCGTGATATAAATGACTGACAGGGCACTCATAACAGGCGGCGCCGGTTTCATTGGGAACCATGTAGCGCGGGAACTCATCAAACGTGGGTGGGAAGTCGTCTGCTATGACGATCTGTCGGTAGGCAAGGAAGATTACCTGCCCGACGAGGCTGAGTTCATCAAGGGGGATATCCGAAAGGAAGAACCCCTGACCGAAGCAATGAGCGGATGCACCCACGTCTTCCATCTCGCGGCAAGGGTGAGCATACGCAAGGCGGTCGATACGTTCATCGACGATGCATCCGTCAATACCCTGGGAACCTTGCGAGCCCTTAGTGCAGCCAGAAATGCCGGAGTGAAGAGATTCATTTATTCATCCAGCATGGCAGTCTACGGCGACAGTGAATACTCTCCCCAGGACGAAAAGCACCCGATAAATCCGACATCGCCGTACGGTGTGGGGAAATACGCGTCGGAGAAATATATTCAATCCCTATTTGCGCAGTGGGGAATCGAGCCAGTCATATTGCGGTATTTCAACACATACGGGCCACGCCAGACGCCAAGCCCTTACGTTGGTGTTATAACAATATTCTGCGGGAAATTAATGTCTGGAGACGAACCTGTAATTTTCGGCGACGGTGAACAGGTCAGGGATTTCATTCATGTCGAGGATGTGGCGAGAGGAACGGTCGATGCGGGAATGAAAGCCCCGGCAGGATCGATAATTAATATCGGTACAGGGGTAGGGACAAGCGTGAACAGGATATCCGAGCTTCTCATCAAGAGGCTGGCTCCCGAAATCTCGTGCATTCATTCGGATCCCATTCCGGGCGAACCGGGCGACAGTATAGCGGATATACAGGTGGCGAAAAAATTGCTGGGTTGGTCGCCGCAGAGAAAAATAGAGGAAGGCATCAACGACGCTATTGAATGGAATCGTATAAGGTATAATCAGTAATCTTCAATGCTCCCGATTTTTTATATAGGCAAGCGATCCTTCTTTGACATTACCCGAACTGGCGTTTTCTGGGTAATTCTCGGCCTTACAATGATCGTGAGTTTCGGACTGTTATACACCGGTTGGAAAAAAAGCCATGAAGGTCCGTTCGCGGAATCTGGGCAATATCACCAGGAAGAATTCGGCGCGGACGAAAGCTTCGAGACAATCGCGATGATCAATCCCAGGGCGGTGCTCCTGTACTTTACGTACGGTTCGCTTATCGGATTCGCGAATCTTCTGGCAGTATTCGTGATGATGGGACTGTTGAGCAGGGACATTGATCTCAGGCGAATAGACATGCTTATAGCGAGGCCGGTGAGCAGAACCCAGATATACATAGGAAAATTACTCGCCGGATGGGCGTCTATCATTTTGTACCTGGTGTTAGCGACCCTCTGGTGCGGACTGGTCAGCATAGTTTCTGGAATGGGCTACCAGGAAGATTTAACTAATGCAGTATTGAAAGGGATCATCGCTCCGTGCCTGGTAGGGACAGTTGTGTATATGATCAGCCTGTATACCCGCAGTGTTGTTGCTGGCGTCATCGGCATGGTAATTCTCGGATCCAGCAATAATCCCGGAATGGTCATGATCAAAATGATCGGACTCACGCTACTGAAGGTCAAGACCGCAATCTGGATGCTGTACAAGATGCTTCCGCCGATGAATGTCATCGGTCAGAATGCCACGAACGAGATCCTGAGCGGATTATGGAAGATGTTCGTCAGCACGATGTATGAGGACCTGTACCCAATCAGGGATGACGGGATATATACGGAGATGTGGCAGGTCTACGCTTACCTCGCGGTAATCCTGGTAATCGGATGGATAAGTTTCGCGAAACGGGAATTTAACTGACCCACGTCTGGACAACTGATCTTACTTTCTCCGCAAACGGGATATGCAGCTTGTTCGGGGCGACCGCCGATTTATCGAGCAGAATATTCCCTATTTCCTTAATGGACAGGCTGAACGGGTGGTACGGGTACATTTCGATCGCCGGGATCTTGGCTTTTTCAGCATGGCGAAGAAGCCCGTTCACATAGGGGATGCCGCCAAGATATCTCAATTTAATTTCATTCTCGCCATCGGGATTATAGAAAAACGATTTCGCTACATCCGTTATGCGAAAATAGACCTTCTTCGCTTCCTCTAACCCGTCGGCCTGATTTACGATAATGTTCAGCCTCAGGGAATTCTCGACGTTTCCCGTGGACGCAAGCGGTTTCGCTTTTCCCTTGAAATAATGCATCGATGAGATCGACTGGTAGCGTGTGAAACAGGCCTTGAGAGCCGCGTAGCCCGCGACAATGTCCTGGGGAGTCGAGACAATTATGCATTCGTCC
>DASWIV010000356.1:0-20249 GCA_036397475.1 bacterium | reverse complement strand
AGATTGACGCGGCCGATAATATCGTTAAGCGGTTTGAACCATCGCACGTGTCCTGTTGTCACAATTGCGGAAGGACAGGAAACGGAATACCGCTCATATTGGATGTGTGTGATGGCTCTGGGTGCCATTACGATGGTGAATTCTCGAAAATTGCGAAAAAATATGTTTCTGAGCTTATGGCTGATTTCAGTCATAAGCGTTGTTTCGTGCTCAGGCGGCGGCAGGGGAATCCGTCCGGTTGCGGATAACGATTCCGGAACATTTTCAGCAGGGCATTTGGACCGATTGGCAAACGAAGCTATGCGACAAGCTCCCGCGGACGCTGCTCCGGAAGAAATGAATGAGGAAGTGGTAGCTGAACTTGAATCGCTGGGTTACGTCGGTTCGAATTCTTTCAATTATAATCGAGTACCGCCTTCGGAAAGCCTTGTCGATGGCAACCCGAAAGATCCCTATGAGATTGTTCCCGACTCATGGCCGGAACAATTGCGGTTTCATCCCGAAGCATGGATCGCTGTTGGCGGTTCGTACGGAAATTCAGGTTACTATGTAATCGGGCTGATTTCTCCCGACAGGGCGACCCCGTTCGGAATTCAGAATTTCCACCTGGCGGAGGTATCCAATTGGGAAACCGTGATGGTTACTGAGAATCTTCCCGAGAACGATCAGGATAAAACCTGCCTGTTGATTATTTCCGCTGAAAATCCTGACCTGAAGGTCGAAATATGTACTGGCACCAATGACGAAGAAATAATGAGCCAGATTCCGCATTCTCACCTGATGCGCGACCGGGTCGGACTCACGCCATTGTGGGTGAAGATTTCATACGATCACCTGGCTCCTAAAAGTCGATGAAGTTGCAATAAAATTTTTTGTCTCCCTGGATGGAGGATAATAAATGAGGATCCTGAAATTATTTTTTGCCATACTGATGGCCTCCGCACTTTTACTGGCGGCATGCTCTTCCAATACGGACAGCGCAGG
The DNA here is from genome assembly GCA_036397475.1 of bacterium. Classification (GTDB taxonomy): domain Bacteria; phylum JAJVIF01; class JAJVIF01; order JAPKYR01; family JAPKYR01; genus DASWIV01. The sequence continues at coordinate 19,265 of DASWIV010000356.1, read as the reverse complement.
TACAGGTCCTGGGGCAGCCGGTGAGAACGCTTCTCCGGAAGCCGGAGACGACAATACCCTGAAGGATCCGTTAGTTTCCGATGATGGGTATTATGTCGATGCGGATGAAGACGGGGTACCTGAAACAAGAATAGTGACAAAAGATGATGGTTCCCAATTTTCCGAGCTCCCTCCTCCCCATGGATTCGTTCCCGATTTCTGGCCCGGTAAGATTCCGATCATGGATGAACTCAAGATACTGGGCAGCGGCGGGCTTGCCACTTTTGAAAGCGGTCCGGAAGCAATCCAGTTGATGTGCATAACAGAAGTCACGCCGGAGGAAGTAGTGGCGTTTTACATGGATGCACTTTCCGACTGGACGTACGATCCCGAGAAGATCTATAAACATCCTGATCCTGAAGTGCAGACGCATTACTGGTATGACGGTGAAGAAAATTACTTGATCCTTATGTGGTACAACGAAGCCGGAAAACTAAGGGTACACATGACTTACAATCCGAATTCCGGTGTATGAAAATATTGAAAGTGTGGATCTGGAATTAAATAAGGCCCCTAGGGAAGGGACCTTTTCAAGAGGAGGGTAGCCGGAGATTATCATTTTCAAAAATACGTGTCAAGACTTTTAGTTTAACTTTGAGATTTTTTTCACTATTGGTCATTCACTGGCTCTTTCCTTTCTTTCCTATGGCTTTTGCCGGTATTAATTTGCCGGTCTTGTCACGTAAATCACCATGTTTCTGTAATTTCTCCCGGTTCAACAGCTTTCCATACACGGGGATGATATATTACATAGTAGAACCTCTATTTCTTTACTATATAAACCAACGGTGAGTATTCTTCATACAATTACTATCATAGACGTGCTCGATCTGGTCGTGCTGACCATCCTCATTTACCAGGTACTGGTGATCCTTCAGCGGACTCGCGCTACCCAGCTCATTCTAGGAATCTTTTATTTCGTGGTCATTTTCGCACTCGCCTTCGCATTCGGAATGACGGCAACCACATGGCTCTTCCGCTCTGTCGGTACCGTACTCGCCATCGGGCTCCTTATTATTTTCCAGCCGGAATTGAGAAGTTTCTTCGAGAGAGCCGGACGTCGCGGTTTGATGTTCCGCATGGCGGACATCGATGAAGAGGACATCGAGAAAATTATTGAAACAATTGTACAGGCGCTGGAAGAGCTTGCTTCCGAACAGATCGGTGCACTTATTGTGGTTGAACGGGAGATCGGACTTGACGATTACATCAACACCGGCGAACGTATAGACGCAAATATCAGGAAAGACCTGCTGAAATCGATTTTCTACAAGGGGAATCCGCTCCACGACGGTGCGGTTATCATCAGCGGGGACAGGATAGTATCCGCACGATCATTCCTTCCCCTGACGGAGAGCCACGATATCCCGTCCCACCTTGGAACCCGGCATCGCGCAGCACTTGGAATAACCGAGGTTTCCGACGCAATCAGCCTGGTCGCGAGCGAAGAAACCGGGCACCTGTCGCTATTCCATGGCGGAAAACCGGCATTCAGGCTGACCCCGGTAACAATGAGGCATATGGTAAGAAGCATGATACTTCCCGATTCGGAACGGGAGACTTCCAGGCTGTTCAATTTCAGGCAAGGATTCAACCTGTTTCATAAATCGAAACCTACTCCGAGGGATACGGAAAAGGAAATGGTTGAGGAGCAGAAGCCTGAAACGGATTCTAATGAAACTGAAGCCGCCGCCGATACAGCTCCGGCAGCCGAGTAAAATTTTTGCAAATGATCTCTATCCTGAAACATAACCTGCCCATGAAGCTGCTCAGCCTGCTTATCGCGATCGGGTTGTGGATGGTAGCCAAGCAGATCGACCCGATTGTTGAGCGTTCAATCCAGTTTCAGGTGGAGTTCCAGGTTGATCCCAGCGCTGCGATTATCTCGCGAAATCCGTCCGACCGCACAGTCACCGCGATCGTAACCGGTCCGGTCAGCCAGCTTGAAATACTCGAACGGTCATTTCCCAAAGCGGTAATCGATGCGCGCGGCGTACCTTTCAATTCGTCGGTTGAACTGACTCCGACGATGGAATCCGGCCAGCGTGGACTGCGCGCGAGATTCCAGCGGACATTCACTATTCGTGTCGATACCCTTGCCCGCCAGGAATTCAGCCCCCAGGAAGTTGGCGAAGGCGTGCTGATGTCAGGTTATTACATATCCACCATACATGGGATTCCACAGGTTCTTGTTGCTGAAGGCGGAACCACACAATTAAGCAAGGTCGCACGGATCGTATATTATCTCAATTTCAGCTCTCTTTCCGGGTCGACAGAATTATCGGTGGAATTTACTCCTGTAGATGAGCACGATATGCCTGTTGAATTTATTAACGTAATCCCGGCAACCGCCGATATCGCGATCGATCTCCAGCCAAGCGAATCGGAAAAACGCGTGCCTGTAGTTGTCAATTACCAGGGTACTCCCGCAAACAATTACGCACTCACCGCGATAGCACCCGACCCATTTCTGGTGGATGTATCCGGGTCGGTCGAAGATCTTGCCGAGATCACCAGCATATATACTGAAACCATCAATCTTACGGGCAAAACCCAGTCATTCACCGAAACGGTCAACCTCATCCCGACATCGTCCGGCATGTCCCTCAACCCGCCAGCGGTAACTGTCCGGGTTTCGATAGAACAGCATACATCGACATCCATTTTCCGCGACATAATGATAGATCCACGCGGTATGAATCCGAATTACATTTATGACTTCTCGACTGATCGCGCAACAGTAACGATTCGCGGCGGCATCGACAGGGTTTCGGAAGTAACCGGTGACTTGATACGTCCGCAGATAAGCCTTTCGAATCTTGAGCCTGGAACCCATGAAGTGCGAGTGACGGTTGCGCTTCCGAGTAATGTATTTCTCGATTCAATAGAGCCCGGTGTGGTGACGGTCATAATAACCAATCAATCCGGCGGTGATGACCAGCCCTCCGAAGAAACAACCCCGGTAGATCCTGAGTAATGGCCGGGTATCCTCCTGTTCAACTGAATTCCCCGCATATTTTTACATCATTTAAATCCCCCTTTTCAGTGCTATAATAGCTCTCCAGAGGATGCTACCGGCATCCATGGAGACTGGTATGCCCAAACTCTTTGGAACCGACGGAATCAGGGGCGTCGCGGGGACCGAACTTTCAGCCGAACTCGCTTTCAAACTCGGATGTGCTGTCGCTCATCTAATCCGCGACAATGGCTGGGACAGAAAAATCATCATGGGGCGCGACTCAAGAATTTCGGGTCCAATGCTGCACTCATCCCTCGCAGCTGGACTGAATGCTGGCGGCATAAATGTGGACAATCTCAGCCTCGCTCCCACACCCGTCGTCGCTTTTCTTACACGCTACCTGAAATACCCCCTCGGATGCGTGATCTCCGCAAGCCACAATCCAATCGAGGACAACGGCATAAAATTTTTCAACTCCAGGGGCATGAAGGTCGAGGATGAGATAGAGGAGCAGATAGAAAAACTACTCGAACCTGATGCGTTCGAGCTTCCTGTTTTGACCGGTACCGATATCGGTACGCAGGAGAGTGTTGGAAATCTCATCCACGAATACGTCACCCACATTTTACACATTGGAAGCCAGGACCTGGTCGGGATGCGGATCGTAGTCGACGCCGCCTATGGTGCCGCGTCCACGCTCGCCCCGTCGATTTTCACGCTCCTCGGATGCCAGGTGTTTCCAATAAACTGCCAGCCCGACGGACGAAAAATAAATGTCCAGTGCGGCGCTACAAATCCGAAGTCCCTCAAGGATAAAATTGTCGGGGTCGCCGCGGAGCTTGGAGTAGCGCTTGATGGCGACGCTGACCGCGCGATCATGCTTGATGAAAATGGCGATGTTGTCGATGGCGATCAGATACTCGCCATGTGGGCGAAATATCTCCTGGAAAACAACCAGCTTCCGCAGAATTCGATAGTGGGCACTGTCCTCAGTAACAAGGGACTTGAAATCGCGCTTGCCGAGGTCGGCGGAAAATTGATCCGCGCCGACGTTGGCGATAAATATGTCCTCAGGGAAATGATCTCATCCGGTTCGATTCTCGGAGGAGAACAGTCGGGACACCTGATTTTCCTCGATCATCACACGACCGGCGACGGCATTCTGACCACGGTCATGGTAGCTCTTCTGATCAAGCAGACAGGATTACCGCTTTCAAAACTAGCCGCGGGAATGTCGAGATTTCCACAGGTCCAGTTGAATATCCGCGTCAGGGACAAGGACGTCTGCCTGCAGAGTAAAAAAATTACTGATGCGATTAGGAAAATTAACGACGAGATCGCCAGGGTGAACGGACGCCTGCTCGTTCGCCCGTCAGGAACAGAACCGCTGATTCGCGTCATGACCGAAGCCCCCGACGAGCCCACCGCCCGCAAACATGCCGAAATGGCGATTTCACTGTTCAAGGAATTCGCGGTCGACAATAACGTCACGGAGATTTAACCGATGAAAGTCGTCACGCCAGAAGTTATGCGCTCTGTCGATTCCCGCGCGATCGACGATCTTGGCGTTCCCGGATTGTCCCTGATGGAAAATGCGGGACGGTCTATCGCCGAATGGGTGCTCGATTATCTTCCCAAGATCGACCTCGCGGTGGTCCTGGCCGGACGTGGCAACAACGGCGGCGACGGATTAGTCGCTGCGAGATATCTGTCCGAAGCCGGACGCGAAGTCTGGGTCATCCTGTTAAAAAATGGAAAAGAACTCACCCCCGACTGCCAGGCCAATCTGGACCAGCTTCCAGAAAATATCGAAGTCACGGTCATCGACAATGATAAAGACCTCAAATCCACATTGAAGAAACTCGACGAGCGCGCGATGCGTATCGGATCGATACCGATCGAGGGTGAGGCAATTTTCATAGACGCCTTACTCGGCACCGGTGTCAGCGGCGAGATTCGCGGTCCGATTGTCGATCTTCTTCGCGCCGCGCAGGCGCTCGGATGGAAATCTGTTGCGGCGGATATTCCGTCGGGGATCGACGGCACCAACGGAAGTTTCCTCGGCGCGGCGATACCCGCTGTCGCTACCGTAACCATGGGACTCCCCAAAACCGGGTTGTATCTCGGCGCCGGGATCGATTACTCGGGCAAGGTTTATATAGCAGACATCGGATTTCCCGATGAGGCGATCGACGACGCGGTTCCGTCGATGGAAACAATCGAGGGTACGCAGATCGGCAGAATATTTGAAGATGACCGCAGCCGTCCCGACGAAAAAGCGCTTCACAAGGGCGATTTCGGGCGGGTGCTGGTGGTTGCCGGCAGCAGGGGAATGATCGGCGCCAATGAACTTGTAAGCCGCGCCGCACTGAGAACCGGAGCCGGACTTGTCGTTTCCGCGATTCCGGAGTCCGAATATCCGATTCTGGCGTCCCGAACCGGTCCAGAAATTATGACCGCGCCGGTTTCGTGCGACCAGTCCCTCGGATGTTTTTCTCCGGGCGCCGTAAAAGATCTGGAAAAACTGATCGACTGGGGGGATGTACTCGCGCTGGGACCGGGATTTTCCCGGAACGAGCCTGCGTTGCAATTCGCGCGTGACATGATATCCGCGTTTCCCGATACCCACGACCACCAGGTTATTATCGATGCCGATGCGTTGATGGCGTTTAACGAAGATGTTTCCCCATTGAGTGGGCGCAAACGTCCTCCGATCATCACCCCCCATCCGGGCGAATTCGCGAAACTGACCGCCGCGCACAAATTGCCCGAAGATAAACTCGACCGGCTGATCGCGTACTCAAAAATGTGCGACTGTGTGGTTATACTGAAAGGTGCACGAACCCTTGTCGCCGACCCACGCGAAGATTCACCATGTCCTGTCGCGGTGAATGTCGAATGCGGAAATCCCGGGATGGCCACTGCGGGAAGCGGCGATGTCCTCACCGGAATACTGGCAGGGCTGGCTGGTCAGACAACAATCGCGTGGGATCCTTTCCAGATCGCATGCGCGGGAGTTTATGTGCACGGAAAGGTCGGAGACCTTGCGGCGAAAAGGAAATCCCGCACCGCACTTATCGCTGGCGACCTGATAGATTTTCTCCCGCGGCTTTTCAGTGACTTCGCGAAACGCGGAAATGGCAGATCGCGTGGACGTAACCGTCGGAGGCAGCGATAGATGCCATTCTCCCGAGCGATATGGGTCGAGGTCTCACGCCCGGCTATTGCATCGAATGTTGAAAAGGTAAGCGCCCGTGCCGGCGACCAGAAATTGATCGCGGTTGTGAAAGCCAATGCGTACGGACATGGGTTAACCGGAACCGCTGTCGCCCTGCGCGACGCAGGGGTTTCGGAATTCGCGGTCGCAAGCCTCGGTGAAGGATTCGAGCTGCGCAACGCCGGGATCGGTGGAAAAGATGCAACAATCCTGATCCTCGGCTACTCCCAGCCATCTCACGCCACCGAAGTTGTCGAGAGTGGGTTCTGCCAGACGGTTATCTCAGTTCACGAAATTCGCGCCCTCGCCGGAGCGGCGGAAAAACTTGGAAAACAGGCAAAAGTACAGATAAAAATAGATACAGGGATGCACCGGCTTGGCGCTCCTCCCGGCGATTTCCCGCGACTTCTCGACGCACTTAAACGTTTTCCCATGGTTCAGCTTGAAGGAGTTTACACTCATTACGCAGCCGCCGATGAAGCCGACAATCCAATCACCAGGAAACAATTCAAGCTGTTCAAAAAAACTATCCCGTCGAATGGCTTCGAGAAAAAAGTCACCCTCCACGCATCTAATTCTTCGGCATTGATCAATTTTCCGCGGCTGAAACTCGACGCTGTCCGTGTGGGAATTGCGCTTTACGGCGAGTATGCGTCGCCCAATGTCCCCAGGAAACTCGATCTCACTCCGGTCCTCAACCTGAAATCGCGCATCGCCGAAGTGAAAACGGTTAAGCCAAAAGACGGCGCGGGATACAATCATCGATTCGTTAATAACACCAAAGAACCAATCCGTCTCGGAATTCTCCCGGTAGGCTACGCCGACGGATTCATGACACGGTCAAGCGGTACCCGTGAAGTTCTTGTCCGTGGACGCCGCTGCCGGGTGGTCGGTTCGGTCAGCATGGACTTTGTCCATATTCTGCTTCCGGACGATCTGCGAATCGGGGTTGGCGAACCGGTTACTCTTCTTGGCGGTGACGGCGAAGACAGGATCACGGCGGAAGAACTCGCGAAACTGTACGGAACTCATGTCTATGAGATCCTATGCCTTATCCCGACCCGCATCCCCAGAAAATATGTGGATTAACGTATTATTTATTAATATTGTTGTATAATTGAATCATAAAAACGTCCGAGGGGTACTCCAATGAAATCAATTCTTCCATCTCTGATTATAACCATTGCCTTATTGGTTGGCTGTTCCGGTGCTTCAGGCAATAACGCTATGGCTCCTCCGGTCTTGCCAGGCAATATTTCCGAATCTCAATCGACGGCGAACCATTTGAGCCTGGGATTATGGCTCGTTACGGTGTCCGGCGATCATTCATCCGCTGAAATTGTCCCCTTGCGCGGTACGAACTTCCACGCAAACATAACGGAATTCCTTGAGAGCAATCCCCTGGCGAAAACTCTCAAAATAAAGTCGATCCTGCCGGGACCTGACGGCACTATCAATGTCGATTTCGAGGTGTACCATCCGTTCCCCGGAAATTACAACCTGACCGGATTCGACACCCGTGCCGTATTCATCACCGGATCGAATTTCACTTTTCCCGTGAGTGGACAATCGATCTCGTGGCAGCCTGACGGTCCTGTATTAATTTACCCCGACGGCTATACCCATCTGTTCAATCCGTCTGAATATCCACAGGCTTCAGGCTCGTCGGTATTTACATACTACGACGGCAAATCGGCGCATGGTGATAATCTGACAGCCACGTTGAATCCGTTCGTTGCGATGTCGAAAAATACTCCCCGGCGCACCTTTGCGTCCGGAGATATCGAAAGTGTCCATTTCAGGATTCAGGCGATGGACGGTGCATTTTCATTCGGCTACGCCGTTATGTCGTGCTGGGTTCCACCCGCAATGGAAGTTACCGATCCAGTAACGCAGTTTCCGGACGAGGCGAATTCCCGGGAAGCTCTTGAGATCAACTACGAATACTGGCCCTTCCTCGAGCCCGGAGTGGCAGGGGATACAACTTTATCTGTCGAAATTTTTGACAACCAGGGCAATAACTCCATTCAAAAAGTAACAGTCGAATGCCCCGCATTATTTGACGGTGAAGTAGAGCTGAACTTCTCATTCCAGATAGAAAATGGGGGCTATGTGTACACAGGAACGCTGGTAAATTCAAAATCCCCAGATGCCGGGATCTATCCCTGCCTAGTGAAGGTAGAAGACATTACATCCGATCCTGTTTTCGGGAAAAATACGACAAGCCAGATTATTCAGATCCGGGTTCAGGACGAATGGGCACGGACATGGTCGAGAGGAAAGAATCCGTCAGGATTAAGGGTAAACCAAAACGGGGAACCCCTGATGTCAATTTACACGGATGAAAGTACCGATCTGGATCTGGCACCTGGCGACGGTTCACTCATCAGCGGGCGTTCTTTGAACAAGTTCGACTCCCGTGGTGAGTTATTGTGGTCGACTAAATTCAACAATGATTTCTCATGGACCGAGTTCGATCAGGTACCCGATGGACAATTCTTTGTGACCGGAAATTTCGAAAAGGTTGTAAATGTCGACCTCTTCGGCGGCACCTATGAACTGACTCCTTATGCGTGGTCAGACTCCTCACGGGATGCTGCCGTAATAAGCTACAACCAGTCCGGCGGAGTAAGCTGGGCGGCTAACTGGGGTGTTGCGGAAGGGTACGAGGATGGATGGTGCTGGAGCACCGATGTCTCTACGGACGGCAATGTGGCTCTGTACGTTGCGGGTTTATATGGTTCTGACGTCGATTTCGATCCCGGTCCCGGAGAGAATATATTCAGTACTTCTACAAATTATCAAAATCTTTTTGTCAGCAAATTCAGCATCCTGGGAAATTACCAGTGGACGGTCAGCATCGGCGACGATACCAATAGAATCAGTGACCTCAAAACCCTGGCTACATCCAATGGTATTTACATCTTTGGCGAATTCCAGGACACGGTTGACTTTGATCCCGGCCCCGGTGAATACATATTGACTGCTGAAGGTAGCTGGGACGACTTCCTTCTGAAACTGGATCCAAATGGCAATTTCATATGGGCTTATGGACTCGGTTCTACTATCGGCTCTGAAAATGATTTTCGCATTGAAGATTTCTGCGAAGACTCATCTGGCAATTTTATCACCACAGGTACGGTTAGAGGAATATTCGATCTTGATCCCGGACCCGGTATCGATTTGGTAGATACTGAATCCGGAGATGAGATTTATATATCCCGGTTTGGCCCGTCCGGACTTTATCTTGGTTCTATTGTCTGGGAAAACGCCAGCGGCGTAGGATTTCCACTAGCCTGCCGGGTATTACCGGATAACTCTATTCTGATTGCCGGTGGATTTTCAGGGATCTTCGATATGGATCCCGGTCCGAATACTTATTTAGCCTCTAACAAGGGTGAGCGCGATGCCATGGTAATAAAGCTGGACCAGAACCTCGATTTTGTATGGGGACGTTCTTTCGGCTGGCATAAATACGACTATATCGCCTACATTGACTTCGATCTGTCAGGCAATGTTTACCTCCAGTGCAAAATTCCCGGATATCCCGACTTCGATCCCGGACCACATATAGAGGAAAATATCCTCTCCCACGGCTGCCTGATCAAACTTAACTCTGACGGAAACTGGCAGTAGTATTTTCAATCAGGCTTAATTTTCTGTATCGTATTTCCATGCCACACCCGGAAATACAGAAATGAAAAACCCAAAATCAATTCTCATTACAGGAGCAACTTCCGGCCTAGGTCGAGCCCTTGCTCTCCATTATGCCAAACCCGGCGTACATCTGTCGGTAAACGGGCGTGATGAAGAGCCGTTACGAGCAATAGAGCTTGAACTCATGCAAAAAGGCGCGGCTGTAGATGCCAGGGCTCTCGATGTAAACGACAGGGAAGGCATGTCTGACTGGATCCAGGAGATCGACGCGCTTTTTCCTCTCGACCTGGTCATAGCCAATGCCGGCATCGGCACGCCACGCGATGACGGCCTCACGTACGACGAAAAAACGCGCAGGGTTTTTGACACCAATGTTTATGGGGTATTCAATACAATTCATCCGGCACTCGACGGCATGCAGAAACGTGGACATGGCCAGATAGCGATCATGTCGTCGATGGCAGGATACATCGGACTTGGCAACGCTCCCGGATACTCGGCAAGCAAAGCTGCCGTTAAAGCTTACGGACGAGCGCTCAGAACCAAATTCCTGAATGGTGGAATTGTTGTTACGGTTTTAACTCCCGGAATTGTCCCGACACGCATGACCGAAAAATATAAAGGAAAATTTCCGGGATCGGTGCCAATGGACACAGCGATCAGAATAATAGCTAGAGGAATAGAGCAGGACCGGGGCCTGGTCGCATTTCCCAGGCGGTGGTCCCTGCTCGCGGTATGGATGTCGACACTTCCCGAATCATGGGTCGACCACATCCATGGCAAAATTTTCGGCTGGGCGAAAAAAGCGGGCTGAAACAATTGTAGTTTCAAGCTGTCATGTTCATGAGGGACAATCGCATGTTTCCATGGGGAATGACAAGGGAATCATGGTCTACCAACACCAACTGGACGCTCGTCTGGATAATTGTCTTCGGTTATTTCCTGTACACAATGTGGACCGTAATCCCACCCGACTGGATGTATCCGCAGGCTTTGCCAGCCGAGATCCGCAACGCCGCACCACAGGATACAATTGATCGGTTCATGTCCCGTTACAGGGAAACCGGGTATAACGTCACAAGAACGAAAACCTGTGAAACCGACCCGCGGATGCACCAGCAGGTGTTGATCAGCTACGATGTCGAATCGTATGATGGCAGTGAAAAATGGACCTTTACATGGGCGTGGCTCGTTCAATATGAAGCCCTGCTTCGTCCGCCGAGAGACCAGTATCTCCATTTTATACGCGATGGAGAATTGATCGCGAAAACGGAGGCTGCGGAAAGTGTGATGGATGAACTGGAGGGATACCTACTCGAGGACGGATTTTCACCGCTCCCGAGGGTAAATCAAAACTACGGCAGGTGAAATTAATCCGGATCGTATAAATTTTTGCTTAAAATTACGCTGCGGTAATTGGTGACTTCCCAATCCTGGAATTGAATAAATCGATACCCTCGCTTTTCATACATTGCCCTCAGATGGGTCGCCGGCTCGGCAGTGTCACATGCGATCTCATCCGCTCCCGTTTCCTTCGCCCACCGCTCCACCATGTCCAGCATCGCCGATCCAATACCATGTTTCTGGTAATCCGGAAGTATCCCGAATTGCCCGAAAGAGGCTACTCCTTTCTGGTCGTACCAGTCGCATCCCGACGCCAGCTTCGATTCCCTGTAGCTGATTGTCCCGATTATTTTCTCGCCGTCGGTAGCCACCCAGCACACGGTATCCTTGATCCTCTTGCGGGTTATTTCATCGTCCTGCCAGGTCGCTACGTACATAAGCCCCATATCGGCGAGCTGCCTGTACGCCGCGTTAAGGACCTTTGTCAGTTCTGAAATTGAATCGTCCGGGTTTATTTTCCGGATCATTATCTCTTTTCCGTCAATTGATAAAGGCTGCGACAATTCCATTATCACCATTCCCTATTTCTATTCTCGACGTACTGCTGACCGCGGGATCTCCGCCGGTAGTCCTAATTTCCCTGAACCAGTTCTCAACTTCTGTCCAAGTGTATGAATTTCCTCCAGGAGTCGCGACCAGCATGTTCAGTGAGAAAATAGCTCCCCTTGCCGGTTTCGTGCGAGTGTCGTCCAGAAGAAAATCCTTCACAAGTATCCGTCCTCTCGGCTTAACCCACCTGCAGCAACGTGAAAATAAATCCTTTATCTCGCCAGGCGACATCGAATGGATCAAGTTACTCATGAAAACCATGTCGAATTCCCCATCCGCTGTCACAGTGGAATCATCGACTTCGAGTGCGTCACCCTCTATAAAATCGATCCGTTCGTACTCCGGGTACTCTCCGGTTATTTCTTTCACTATGTCCTGGGCGCCTGGACGATCGAGAATCGATACGCGCATCTGCGGAGCTACTTTTAAAAATTCCCTGGCGTACACTCCCGGCGCGCCCCCGATGTCGAGCATACGATCCACATTTGAAAAATCAATCGCGTCCGCAGTTATTTCCGCGATCCCGCGTCCGACAACCGACATTGCCCTTGAGAACGCGTGCTGTCTTTCCACCGTGTGCGGGCGCGAACCCACAGGTTCATCGTAGCTCTTGCCAGTCTTGATAATATTGGTAAGGTCATTCCAGACGGTCCACAGTACAACACGATGATGCAGGCTGTGAATAATCGAATCCGGACCATCGCCCAGCCCCTCTTTCAACTGCGGAACAATCGAGTATTTCCCGCAATTGAGTTCAAGGATGTCCATTGCTGCAAGCGCGTTAAGCAGGCGCCTTGTCGCATCGGGCGACGTCTCGCATTCTGCCGCAACCTCATCGCCCGATTTCGGTTCCCTGAGCGCTGAAAAAACCCCCAGCTCAACTGCTGAGAGAATAATCCTCGAAGGCCACGAATTCGCGGTATCCATAAGCTGTTGAATGTCCATAAGGTCTGGATTACATCACCACCGGGCGGTTTTGTCAATGCTCAATATTAAATTGATAAATTCACTCAACTATTCCTCCACTTGTGAGTCTTATATCCGCGGGGTATTATTGATGCGAGTCAACTACGAGGAGACCATTTGACACAATGAAAAATATTAAAAAATCGATATTCATCCCGATAGCGATCATCGCTGTGTTCGGGATTCTTTCAATTACCCTTATAAGTTCATGCGGAGCGCCATCCGGCTCAGGGACAAATCTTTTCAGCGACCGGGTAGGGCTTCTCTACGTCGAAGGGATCATCGCATCAGGCAGCTCAGCCGATAATCCTTTCATTTCCACCGGGGTCACATCCGACGGAATTGTCGAGCTGATCGAACAGGCAATTGACGACAACCATGTCAAGGCTATTGTTGTCCGGGTAAATTCCCCGGGCGGATCGGCAGCCGCGAGCGACGAGATTTATCACGCCCTCAAGAAATTCTCGGACACCGGACGTCCGGTTGTGGTCAGCATGGCGGATGTCGCCGCGTCTGGCGGATATTACATCTCCGCGGCCGCGGACAAAATCTATGCTAATCCATCGACCCTTACAGGCTCGATAGGCGTGATCATGCAGTTCATGAACTACGAAGGATTATTCGACATGATCGGGCTTTCGGATAATACCCTTACCGCGGGAGAGTTCAAGGACATTGGAAGTCCAACCCGCCCAATGACGGACGATGAACGCGGACTGCTTGAGGATATGCTCCGTGAAGTCCACGGCCAGTTCAAGCAGGCTGTAATGGATGGCAGGGGAATTCCGGAAGATGAGATCGATGACATCGCCAACGGCATGATTTATACAGGGACACAAGCCAAAGATAATGGGCTTGTCGATGAAATAGGCGGATTGCAGGACGCGATCGCCGACGCCGCCAATATGGCTAACCTCGGTGACAATCCTGTTGTCGATAAACTTGGAGATGTAGGATTCCTGCAGGAACTCCTCAAGCAGATGGGCGCCGTACAACGGCCAGCGTCACCCATCGAAACGATAAGCCAGGCACTTAATCCGGCATCGAACGCCAACAACCCGTTGTACGCCATGTGGAATGTGATCCTTCTGGATCCCAGGCTGTACGGCGAAGGCGCCGGACTTAAATACTGAAAGCCTGAAATTTAATTACTGAAAAACCCATCCCGCCTCCAGGGGCGGGATTTTTTATGGGAATATGCAAATGGGATCTGTAATCCTGTACAAGCCATCACTTGATTAACTGACCCCGGTATCGTATCCTGCCTGTTAACCTGCATTAATAAAAATTTACCTGCTCGAATTCATGACACGTGAAGCGTCGAATAAGATCCTCATAGGGATAGTCATCGGAATAGTCTGCGCATTTCTCGGGCTGCTTATTTTCGGCGAGAAAATGGTAAGCGTAAAATTCCTTGGTGATTTTTTCCTCACTGCACTCCAGATGGTAGTGGTTCCACTGGTTGTCGCTTCAGTAACAGTGGGCATTATCCGAATGGGCGATGTCCGCAAGGTTGGACGTGCGGGGCTGTTGACCCTTGGATACTACGCTGTTACAACGGCTTTCGCGGTCGGGCTGGGAATTTTTCTTGTCACAACGATCCAGCCGGGAGTCGGTATGACCACCGATTCTTCAAGCCTGATCTCCGCCGAAGATTCCCAGAGCCTGATGGGACGTGTCGAAGGGCGTCAGGGAGTCACGTGGGCCGACCTCCTCCTCTCAGCCGTTCATCCTAATCTATTCGACGCTTTCGCGAAGGGAAAAATGCTCCCTGTCATTCTGTTTTCCCTCCTTTTTGGCGGGATAATTTCTACAATGGGAGCTAAAGGCAAGCCGCTCATCGATCTGTTTGAGTCTCTCAATGAAGTTATAATGCGCCTTGTTCACATCATAATGTGGCTCGCACCGATAGGGATATTCGGGCTTGTCGCCTCGAAGTTCGCATCCTTCGGACCTCCCGAAGTCTGGGTTGAAAAATTATCCTACCTCGGAAAATACATGTCGACAGTTATAATCGGATTGCTGGTCCACGGTGCTGTTACCCTTCCTCTCATCACCTATTTCTTCGCGAAACGTAATCCGCTCCAGTTGTTCCTGGCGATCATGCCCGCCTGGCTGACAGCACTCTCGACCGCGTCATCATCCGCAACTCTCCCGCTCACAATCGACTGTGCCGAAAACCGCGCAAATATATCCCCCAAAACAGCCGGATTTGTCCTGCCGCTTGGCGCGACAATTAATATGGATGGCACCGCTTTATATGAAGCCGTCGCGACAATTTTCATCGCGCAGGCGTACGGAATCCATCTCGAGCCCCAGCAGTTGATACTCGTTTTCATGCTGGCGACCGTCATTTCAATCGGAGCTGCAGGAATTCCTGAAGCAGGACTGTTTATGATGGTGATTATCCTCGAAGCCCTGGATCTTCCATTCGAAGCAATCGCGCTAATATTCGTGATAGACTGGCTCCTCGACCGCTTCCGTACTTCAATAAATGTATGGGGCGACTGTGTAGGGGCTGCCGTAATTGATAACCTGTCCGGCACCGAACCCACGCTCTAAATTACATGGAACCGACAGTCAGGGGTTGTTGAAGATGCCTGAGGGATAAGGCAAGGATGATTTGCTTAATTATGCTATATATAATGGAATTCATATTTTTTATTTAATTTACTTGAATCCGGTTAAAATGGAGGCTAAATATATTCTAATAAAATGCAAAATAGTCATTATAATTGTCAGGTTTATCATAGTGGGTTTGAGTCATACGTTCCTTTTCAGATTTAAAATCATTATATTCAGCAACATTTTATTTTACGACCTGTTTAATGTAAGTCGCCGATTCACGGGATAAATTCATCCTGCGCGGAGTCTGGGAGAACTGATGCTGGGACGAAAAGTACACGTCGATGACCGGTTTGTAAGGACTTTTATCCGCCTGATCGATCACCACGCCGATCTCGTTGCTGGATAAAATCACTGCGCTTCCGATAGGGTACCGTCCGATCTTTTTAATTAAAAGTTTTAATTCGTCGCGGTTGTACGACCGTCCGGAATCGCGCATCAGGATGTCAATCGCCTGGTGGGAGGTAAATCCGGGACGGTGGGGACGGTGAGAAATGAGGGCATGGAATGAATCTACAATATGGGCAATCGCGGCGGCACGCGGGATCTTGTCCCCTGCCCGCCGTAGCGGATAACCGTTGCCATCGTCGCGCTCGTGGTGCAGAAGGACAATATCCATGGATGTCTGGGGAATCAATTCACGGAACGGCGAAAGTGCGCGTACCCCGAGATACGGATGCCGCCGGATTTCCATAAGCTGCTGTTCCGTCAAAACGGCCGCACGATTTACGAGCACAGATGGAACCTGAAGCATGCCAACGTCGTGGAGTAGTCCACCCAGGATTCCAGCCCTTATCTCATCGATGGGGAAATCCGCCATCCTCATATACCAGCCGAGCATAACACCCATATTGACAGCGTCGTAGAGGAGCCTGTCGAGAAGGTTCAAATTTTTGTAATCGGTACCGCAAACCGGGCAGGAATCACATAGCTCGAGGTCGTGGATTATGAGATCAATGGTCTCTATTACCGCGTCGAGGTGCGGATTTTTCCCCCGTGAGAGCGCCTTGTAACACATCGCGAGAGTTCCGAGGACCTGGTTGGCGGTAGATTCAGCCAACGGTGATGTGATGCCTGAGCGCATGCGCATCTCGGAGATACGGGAGGCAATGATTTCCAGTGATGGACGTCGTGGGGCAAGCGTATGATTGAAGCAGTCGGGTTTGTCGGCGACAAGTCCGATAACCCCGGCGGATTTCAGATTTTTGATGAGGAGAGGGGTGATTGGAGTGCCGGCAGAGACCGCGACGGTCCCGTCGAGGTTCGTAAGGTCGCAGGAAGTAGCCGCGCCCAGAACGAGCTGGTCGATACCTATGAGGGTGCCATCGGACACTGAAGTGTAGCTCAACGACTCTCCGTTGGGATTAGATTTCCCCAGTGGTCGGTCCGGGAGTCAGACGGGGTACACGTTCAGGCAATTAAATCTCTTTAAATAATATTGGCGAATGTTATTAATAATTTGCGTGATAGTCAAGGAATAGGTTGGAAGTTATAAATATTGTGAGAAAAGGGGGATATTTTTCGACACATTATCCACATAATGAAAATGTCTATTATTGTCAAATAATGACCACGGATTCAGATGGAGGAAAAAAAGTGGCGATTCACCAGGTTGACGCTTTGTCTTTTGGATTACCTCGCGGAAGCCAACGGTTAGCCAATCAGTCCGGATAATAGAAGGAATCCGTTGAATATTAAGGTGTGTGCAGGGGGATTAAGTTTAATAGTATATGAAATTTTGCCTTCCCCGACAATATATTGATGCCCCATCGAGGAGGGAGAAGAGTGAATAATACATTAAGAATCGTATCCGCGTTCGCGCTGATCGTTATCGCCCTGCAGCTGGTATCGTGCACGTCGACCGGTCCGATCGCGCCGGCCGAGATAGAGGCAAATCCAACTCCACCGCCGGTAATTGAAAACAACACCAGGGATAATCCAAACGAGAACCAGGACCATGAAATTTCGGATGGAAACGACGGGATTATCCCGTGGAATCCGATAGGGACGCAGTCGGCGTTCGACCTGGTTTCAGCTCTGGTTTACCTGCAGGATTCAGGTGGCGGCGTCATAAATATTCCGCTTGCCGCCGATGAATTCGCGATTCACCTGTGGGACCGCAGGACCGAGGCCAATCTTCCGGGACTGGCAGCGGTAAAGCTTGGAACAGGGTCCGTTTCCTATGTGAATATCGACGCGGGCTACGCGGTTTTCGAGAACGCGAATTTCCCGTTGACGATTTCGGTTCAGGTCGAGGGCTATGATATTTTCACGATTGTCGAGTCTAACGCCAATGTTTACTCGTTCGCGCTCGATAAGTCCGGTCCCGCACAATATTCAACCGCGTTCGGGATAGCGAACACGTTTTTCATGGATGAGGTTACTTTTTATACCGATGATCTTATCCCCAGAATATATACAGAGCCTGCGTCGATGGCGAATCCCAAGTATGCGAACTTCGATATTCAGTACACCTCGAATGTGTCGCATGGATTCAGCGCTTTCCTTGACGGCCCGCTCAACCTGGGATCTCCGTTCTCGATGAGCCCGAAAATTGGCGGCCAGCTGTTTGACTATGCCGGTTATTTCCAGTGGAACATGGTAGAGCTCAATCCCGGGGAGCATAGATTTTACAATGTGGGATTCAACCTGGAGGATGGTCCCGAAGGATATTTTTCGGGAAAGATCAATGTGCCGGCTGAATACCACACTGAAGACGTAATGACTTACGGATTGCTTACCGCTATACCCACAGCGATATTCTACAATCCGGAGAAATACCTTGCGCTGGGACCGCATGTCGAAGTAGAAGGCGACGACCCGTCGAGCCTGACATACAACTCACCGTACTTCTGGTATCCGACAGCGCCTGACAGAATTGTTGTCGCAGGTGTGCTGGCTCTTCCGGATTACGCCGGAGTGGATATAGTCCATAGAGACTGGCACATGGATGAGAATGTCCCTGAAATAGAGTTCTCGGGAATTCCGGAACTTACAGTTGATAACGGACTTGGCGGACTTTCGTTCCCGGTATATACGTGGACCGATCCGATCGGACCAGGCAGCGCCATCAATAAGGTTGTCACAAACAGTGGCAGCAGCAAATGGGTGATCTGGACAGGCGGAAATTATGGAAGCCTGGACACGAGCGAGCTTGGGGTCCCGATAGACTGGGTTGCACCTCTGATCGAGGAAGGAACGGGTGTGACGAGAGTAGAGTGCGTATCTGGAATGGGTTTCGATATAGACGACTGGAACTACGAATTCATCATCAGGAACCGCTGGGAGCACTGCTTCAGCGACTGGAGCATGGATGTAATTGCGTAGGAAGAATTACACGAATAAGCCACCTGAATTGCCCGGATTCGTCCGGGCATATTTTTTAGCTGGCGCGATACCGTCCCGGGCGACGTAATCCTGAAAGACGCCTGGTTCCCAGCCGCAGGTTGGCATAGGTTAAGGCGCTTGCAAAAAAGACCATAAAAACCCCCCAGGTGGCGGTGTTGACATAGTCGAAGAAATTCAAACGCAGGAATGTATCGGCAATCCAGGACACTATCAATGTAAAGTAAAGAGACGCAAGAATAACAAGAAATATCCCGAACAAAGCTCCAACTACTCCAAGAAAACCGCAGATGTAGACCGGGTTGCGCAATGCCATGGAACCGGAAATTATCGATGCATTTAAAATAAAGACCAGGACGAGGACAACTGCGGTTGGGATACCGATAATGTAATCATAGAAAATGTATGACCCGATTACATCCATCAGATCAGGCTTGAGAACAGCCCTGGCCATGGCCAGAAGAACAAAGGATGCTGAGAAGCCAGCGATCACCATGAGGGTTT
>DASWIV010000355.1:0-9739 GCA_036397475.1 bacterium | reverse complement strand
CATTCTGACATTTTCGATCTAATTACATCCTTGATCAATCTCCACTTGAACAACCACACCTTTTAATCTACCATATCCCCCTATCCCAGAGGGAGTTGATGACGCTGGCAGATAATAAGGACATCATCCTGACGAAAGATTACCCCTACGCAGTCATACGTATCGCGCGCGTCGGCAGCAAGTTCAATAATTTCATCCCAGACATGATGGACCAGCTCGACGGTGTGCTCCGTGAAGTCGAGCATGACACGAAAATCCGGGTGCTTATCGTCACTGGCAATGACCGGGTGTTTTCTACCGGGGTTGACGTCAACCACAAAACAGTCAGCGAGATGGACGCGATGGAAGCGCGGCTGTTCTCCAAGATCGGCAAGGAAATGTTCAGGCGAATCGAGGATCTGGACATCCCAACCGTCGCTGCAGTAAATGGCACCGCTCTAGGAGGCGGAATGGAACTCGCACTCGCATGCGATTTCAGGGTCGCATCTGAACGCGCCGGATTCGGGCTGCCCGAAACGAACCTTGGAATCCTCCCCGGATGGGGCGGAACACAGCGGCTGCTGAAGCACATAGGATATACAAAAGCCCTCGAAATGATCATGATGGGGTCTCTGATAAAAGCGAGTGATGCCTACGATATGGGGCTGGTCCAGGAGCTTATACCCAAGGGCGAGGATGTTGTCGAGGCGGCCAAAAAATGGAGCGAAAAATTTACCACACGGTCGCGTGTGTCAATCGCTACCGCTAAAATAGCTCTCAGAATGGCTTCTGAACTTGGATTAAAATATGGGAGCGAGTTTGAATCTGAGTTGTTCGCATTCGCGTGGGCGTCCGCTCACAGGAAACTTGGCATAGAAGCCTTCGCCAACCGCGAAAAACCCGAATTCCCCCTGAGTTTCGATAAGGAAACGGATTGATCGCCTCTACCCCTCTAAATCCGCGAATTCACGAAATAGAAAAACAGTGCGTTCTTCAGTGTCTCCACTCTGTCGGCGTTAACTTCCGCGAGCGTTTTCCCTAATAGTTCGGCATCGAGTTCAGTTGTCTCGGTTATTATCCGCCGCCGAGCGATCATGTACGGAACACCGTCGGAAGTTCTCGACGAAACCTCGTGCTCCCTCAATCCTTCAAATGCCAGATCGCCCAGCCGGAAAATTATATTTTCAGCACGGGAAACCAGTAATGCCTGCGAATCGGCGGCGATGTAAAATATCGGATCGGATCCCAGCAGAATTATCCCATAATTTTCGATATCCGGGGGTGCGTCCATATCCGTGAATAATTCTTCCCTCTTCAAATATTCGTTATAAAGGATCAACGGGATCTCGTCAGTGGCATCCTCTTCAACGCCAGAGTCTCCGGATTCGTCGTCCGCATTTTCAGCTCTCGAAGCGATAGCATCGCGCCATTCATTAAGCCTTGACAGTTCGGTCTCATTCAACGGCGTATAGAATCTCAGCGGGAGATGCACCCGGTAAATTCTGTCCGGAACTTCATAGCCCATCGATTCAAGTGTCAGGCGGATAGCGTTCATTCTCTGTTCCGGCCAGGGGTGCACGGTGAAATAATTTCCTGCTGGTTCCGGATTATGAATGGATGCCTGTTCAAGCACCTGCAGAAGTTCAATGTATCCCAGCGGATCGTAACCGGCTTTTATCATGTTTAAAACGCCTGTTTTGTCTGCATCCTCTTCAGCGGACCTGCCATAGGTTTCAACCATGCTCGACGCCAGCATCTGCCCGAGAACCGCCGCTTCCCCATCGCCGCTTGCGATCATCGCACCCAATCCGATCAGAAGCCCGGTTATCTGCCTGTCGCCCATACGTGAATGATGCCTGTGGATGACGTGCGTAAATTCATGCGCCATTACACCAGCGAGCATATCATCAGTCTCGCACTCAGCGACCAATCCCTTAAAGAAGTATACATAGCCGTTCGGAAGAGCGAAGGCGTTAATCGTAGGGTCGTCGAGGACCTTCACCACAATTTCTCTTTTATCGAAATCTGCCCGGACTATTACGTCGACCAGCGAGGCACGAATTCGTTCCATACGCTCAAGTACCTGCGGATCGGTAACCAGACCAAACTGCTGCTCGATATCGGCTATGTATCCTGGAACTGATTCATCTGAATCGTCGTCCTGTGCGTATGCAGCGGCTGAGAGATTCAAAATCAGCATGAACAGACTTAATGAAATCAAATATCGCATGACAAATAATATTACCACACCTTTCGGCTCACAGGCCCGGGTGAAAACCCGATGCTTATGTCGGTATCCTTCAATAATTCATACTGATAGCGTGATCTTTGTCAAATGAGCCAATATCACCTTCAGGTCTTTGCCCAACACTTGTGACAGACGCCCTCCGCAAGTAGAATGTTCATCCTGTGCCTCAACTTATGAACCGTATTTCTCCACACGAGGTTTCCAATGAGTAGATCGTCCAAGGGTAAGGGCAGACGAAAATCGGGCGGACTGTCGTTCATCGCGCTTGGGGGTGTCCATGAGATCGGCAAGAATATGTCGCTTGTCGAGTACAACGATGAAATCCTCTTGATCGACGGCGGCATGAGTTTTCCTTCCCTCGACATGCCCGGTGTCGACGCTGTCATTCCCAAATTCGATTATCTGCTGGAAAATCGCGACAGGATAGCCGGGATCGTTCTTACCCACGGCCATGAGGATCATATCGGAGCGCTGCCTTTTTTAATAAAAGACATCGATGTCCCGGTCTATGGCACAGGATTATCGCTTGGATTCCTGGAATTAAAACTGAAGGAAAAACAGCTTGCACTCGATGCGGACCTGAGGCGTGTCGAGGATAACGCGGTCTATCAGATAGGCAAACATTTCGAGGTCGAATTCATCCCGGTATGCCATTCGATACCGGATTCCTGCGGGCTTGCAATCCGCACACCCGAAGGAATTATTGTCCATTCCGGTGATTTCAAATTCGACCAGACCCCGGTCGACAACAGGAAAATGGAGCTTGGCTCGTTCGCGCGATATGGCGACGAGGGAGTTCTTGCGTACATCACCGATATAACCAACGTCTTCAACCCGGGACATACAGGGAGTGAAAGGCGGGTTGGGGTTGCGTTCCACGATTTATTTTCGACAATTAAAGGACGGTTATTTGTAGCGACATTCGCGAGCAATATCCATCGTGTCCAGCAAGCGCTTGATGTCGCGGCCGATATGGGACGCAAGGTCGCGCCAACCGGACGCAGGATGATCGCGGACCTCGAACTTGCCATTGAGATGGGCTATGCGTCGGCGCCAAAAGATCTCATTATTCCATGGGAAGAAATCGACAAATATGACGACGATTCGGTTATGATCCTCGCGACCGGGACGCAGGGCGAACCCATGAGCGCGCTTTCACTGATGAGCGAAGGAACGCATCCTGTGAAAATAAAGGACGGCGACAGCATCGTTTTGTCCGCAAGCCCCATACCCGGTAACGAAGCGTACATTTTCAGGACCATCAACCGGCTGACCACGCTCGGAGCGGAAGTATTTCATGGCAGGGAACGTGGAGTTCATGTATCGGGCCATGGAAGCCGCGAGGAAATAAAAATTCTCTATAACCTTGTCAGGCCGAAATATATTATTCCATTCCACGGTGAGATCCGCCACGTCAAGGAATTCGCTGTCCTCATGCACAAGATGGGACATCCGGATGAGAATGTAGTGCTTCCGAAAATTGGCGATCGCGTAAAGATATCGAAAAATAATATTTCTCTCGACGGACATGTGGAATCCGGAGTTACCATGGTCGACGGATTGGGAGTGGGCGATGTCGATGGCAAAATGCTGGAATTAAGGCGCCAGCTCGCGACAGGTGGAATCGTGGTACTGACTGTTTTTGTTAACGAGAAGACAAAAAAAGTCATGCGTGTCGAGATCGAGGCCAAGGGAGTCCTTTATTTTTCCCACCATCCTGAATTGTTAGAGAAAGCCCAGACAAGCATCAACGACGCTCTTCAGGCTGTAGATGAAAAGGACTTTGTCGAGTACCCCAAGATCAGGGAAAAGGCAAAGGAAAAGATAGGGCGCCTTTTGTGGAAACACCTGAGGCGGGAGCCATATATCCTTACTAATGTTTACGAGATTTAGGCTAATTATTCAATTGTGAAAAATTTCATATGTCTTGATTATCCATCCCCACAGGAGTACCATCAGACTCACCCGCCGCGTCTCATGCGGCTGACACGGAGTTCGACATGTCTCAAACTTTTAACGCTGAAGATCTGGTAAAAAAAGCTGAAAAGCCCGGCAGGGACGCGATGAAAATGCATCCGTTCTACCGTGGCAAGGTCGAGATCGCACCAAAATGCTGCATTCGAGATTTCGACGATTTCGCGATCTGGTACACACCCGGGGTCGCGAAACCCTGCATGGATATTTTCCACAACCCGGAATCTGTTTTTGAACACACGAACAAGGCGAATTTTGTCGCCGTAGTCACTGACGGAACCCGCGTGCTTGGACTCGGCGATATCGGTCCCGAAGCCGGAATGCCGGTCATGGAAGGAAAAGCTATCCTTTTCAAATATCTCGGCGGGGTGGACGCTTTCCCGATCTGTGTCGACACGAAAGACCCGGACGAATTGATCGATTTTGTAATGAAACTGCAGCCGTCGTTCGGCGGAGTGAATCTCGAAGACATATCGCAGCCTAAATGTTTTCATGTGCTCGACACCCTTCGCGAAAAAGCCCGCATCCCCATCTGGCATGACGATCAGCAGGGAACCGCTGCGGTAACACTCGCCGGACTGGTCAACGCGCTGAAGATTGTCGGCAAAAATATTAACGATGTGAAAATCGTCTTCAATGGTGCCGGAGCGAGTAACATCGCCATTTCGCGTTTGATCATTCACGCTGGCGCCGATCCGAAAAAAGTCACAATGCTCGACAGCAAGGGCACCCTCCATCCCGGACGAGATGACCTCAAGACCGGATGGCCGCAGAAATGGCACTACGCTACCACTACAAACGCAGAAGGCATAACAGGACATCTGACAGAAGCGATCAAGGGCGCTGATGTTCTTATATCGCTGGCGAAGTCGGGACCCGGTGTGATCCAGAAGGAAGATATCTCATTGATGGGCGACGATTCTATCGTTTTCGTCTGCGCGAATCCTGTCCCCGAGATCTGGCCGTGGGAAGCGAAGGACGCCGGTGCCAGAATTGTTGCTACCGGACGATCCGATTTCCCGAACCAGGTCAATAACTCGCTCGGATTCCCCGCGATATTCCGTGGCACACTTGATGTAATGGCGAAGACAATTACGGATGAGATGTGCGTCGCCGCAAGCTATGAACTCGCGAACTGCGCAGAAATCAAGGGCATGCAGGAGGACCACCTGATCCCGACGATGGACGAGTGGGAAGTTTACCCGCGTGAAGCGGTCGCGGTCGGGCAGAAGGCAATCGAACAGGGAGTCGCGAGAATATCGATGAGTCCCGAGGAAGCCTTCAAGACAGCCGAACAGGTGATCATGAGAGCGCGCGACCAGTACAACACGCTATGGGATTCCGGGGTCATTCAGGCAGTACCGGATGATCTGCTGGATGAGACATAGCCGTTGCCGGGAAAGTGTTGCCTCAGGAAGCACGATTTTTTATTTTTCATTGAATCTCCATTCATTTTTGAATTTCGGACACGCTGAAATGCGATGGGAGAAATGTGCCGTGTCTGGCGATTTCATGCGATTGTGAAAAAATCGCCGAGTGTTGCATGCAACAGCGCATATGTCCGGTCAGGTTCACATAAAAGTAGTCCTCTAATAACTAGTAGGTCAAATTACAGGGAAATGGTGACAAAAAATCCCGGTACGCCGCGGCGCACCGGGATTAAATAGTTTGGCTTAAAGGATTTTCACCACTCGCCATCGAGTTCTGAGAACTCGATATCCATGATCCAGAACTGAGTTCCGATGGATCCTATTCCACCAGGAAATGTTGGATCCTTAGCATTAACGCTGAATATGTAAGGATATGATGATGGAAAATCAGGTAAATGTTCATACAATTGGGTCTGAAAATGATACGGGTAATACTCATCGGGATTTCCATCCGGATGGGAGACCAATTTTGATGAACCGCCTCCCTTATCGGCTAACGTTCTCCAGCCTATTGAATATTCCTCTATTGGAACGATCCCCCAATGCTTCAGCCGTATGCGAATGGGTTTGCCCATCTCTACATTGTTTGGAGCGTCAGGATCAATAGGAGCTTCCTGAATCATCTCAAAATCATAAGGCAATCCCGAATTAGCATCTATAGGAAAATCCGTTGCCGGGTTAGTAACCGGCTTGACTGTTGCTTCATTCCAGTGAGCATAAACGGCGTATCCAGCTTCAATAGGCCCCTGTGCCGGAGGCTTGATTATGAAGGTACGAGTAATTGTCTTGCCAACTTCGAACATATGCCGGGTTTCATTGGAATAATATCTTATGAATGGATTCCATGAACCGTAATCCGTTCCCGTCGCATATTTTCCCTCGTAATAATCGAAAATAGGAAAATCATACCACGTATGATATGTCCAATCAGACCATGAATGAGCGCGAGGACTCCATAAGTTAAGGAATCCCTCATTATTAACAAGCTCCGCATCGCCTTTCTCAGAGCGTGAGTAATAATCATACCACCATTCGTAGGGAACCCCCCCATGAGCCAACTCATAAAGCTCATCATCTGGCACTGATTGATGTGCCGGAAACATAACAATTCCCCTGACATCAAATCCCGTATAAGCCGGATTATCGTAAGGATGCGTCAGAGAAATATCGACTGACACATTGCCTTCAGGCGTCATATGGACATTGCTGGTATTTACGCAATTGTAACAGGGACCACCTTCAAGCAATTTCAATGCATTAAGGTGTACTCCCCAGGTATTCAACTCAACTGAGCGCTTGGGAATGACTTCTGCGTAATTTCCATCTCTATCAATGGTCATTTCATAGAAGCCCCATAACCATTCTACTCCACCAGTAACATAAGAACTTCCTGAAGTTGGGTCAGTAATATCGGCATCCAGATTGCTCTGAATAGAATTGCCGGAATTGCAGCCAACTATGAAAACTATGGTTATTAAAAGTATAATATGCTTCATGAAATATCACATCCTTTGTCGGATTGAAATACAGACAGACTAATAGATGAACCTGATCCTCCAGGATCAGATCTCACAATGGCAGTGATTAGTGGCGATGCGTCAAGTGCATCGTCGTATACGGCTGTCAATCCCGCTGTTCCCCCAGAGGATTCTTCAATAGGGGTTACCCAGATAGTGGAAGCCGAGTCGATATTCCAGCTGGCTCCACACCCATGGAAGTTATCAAAATCCTGAGCTGTACGTGAGAGTGAATTATCGGATGAGGATGACATAGCATCATCCGGGGAGATGGGATCTATATCCCCCACCCGAACATCCGGTTATTAGTGAGGAACAAATGGCGATGGATACCGCGAGTGCGGTACTGAGTGTGATTGGTTGTGCTTTCTTCATCTGTCTGCCTCCCAGTCAGTTTGTATTGAAGATATTTAAAAGAAAGCGCGACACACTAGTCTTGAGGTATTAAATTTATACACCACAAAACGTATTAACGCAATAGATTTATGGATATTTTTTTATATCTGTTATTCAGGATTAAACTATTATTTAACCAGGGTAACCATTAGGGCTCACGAATATTGATCAGGTCAATCAAGCAGACAATGCTCGAAAGCCAGGCGGGAATGATCGACGCGATGTTGCAGTCTGAAATGATAAATGAGGACAAAACAGACTCGGTACAGGAGTACTTGAATTCTCTGAACTCCGACATAGAGCGCTATGACCTCGAGAAGAACGAGATTCTTAACGGATCGGAATTTGTCGGCGAGGAAAACTGGGCGCAGGATTTAAACGGCGAGATGGGAAAAATAATCGGAGCTAATGAATGGAAGATAGTGGCAGATGAACTGTCCGAAGTGGGAGATATAATTGACAACGCGGTTCTGTACCCGCAGCTATGCCTCGTATTTGGCGCGATTGCCCTTGTCTTTCAGGAAAAACGCCCACGCCTGATCTTTTTCTACGGAATGCTTATAACTGGCGGAACAGGATTGGTAATTTCGATAATCGGAGCGGCAAGAGGCTTCGGATTATAATAGGTCGATTATTTCGCATCTATACCTTTAACGTCCTTTAAATTTCTTAATTTACACTGTACAATTTCCCTATCGAACCTATAGGAGGATTTCCACCCGTGCGACTTTCAACATTCGCTCTCATTACCCTTTTACTCATCATCGCTTTGAGCTGCAGCAGCCCTTTAGAGCCTGAAAATGAAATTCAGATTCAGGCCGATTCAACATCGTCCCGGCAATTCTTCGGCTATTACACCTGGACAATTAATACATCCACTGGAGAAATTGAAACCGTGCCTGTCAGAAACGCCGACGTACATCTCAATGTAACAGGCGTGCTGAATGGCACAATGGGACTCGGAGTCGTGCCGGTACCATCTGAAGCCGATCCGCCGAACGGAAAATTCGCCTACGATGTCACGCTGACTCATCCGTTTGCCAATCCATTGTATTGCGGATTCGATGTGAAAGGGATTCTGCTCACACCGGGCACATATGCTGTCGGGCCGCTGATGTTCGCTGGACCGGATGAAACGCAGCTTGAAAATGCGGACGGGTACACGCGCTGGTGGAATCCGACAGAGTTCACATCGTCGGGATTATTCGGATACACGAAAGGAAATTTCGCGCTGCATCCGAATGGAGCGTTGACAGCGACAATCAATCCATACAAATATTTCGCTGATATCCTGGACGCAACGACACCGATGGCGTCGGTTCAGAATGAGCCTGTCGACGCTGCTAATGGACGTGGCATATTCCGCTCGGGGGCGTCGAACACCAGGAGATACATAATTCAGTTCGAAATGGATCCGGGTCCGCAGGTTGTTTTCGGGTATGCAATCGATGCGTCGTGGACTCCTCCGTCCGTGAATCCTCCACTTGATCTGCCCAATGATTTTCCCCCGTCGGCTAATCAGCCTGAAGCGTACAATATCGTTGTCGCGCCGACATTTAATACCATGTTCTATGATGTGGATAACAGCATCGGTGGTGGAGAACTGAACTTAAAGATCAATGTCCACGACTGGCAGGGTCAGATCGCGGGAATTGTAGCGCCAGAAGTTGATACCGTCAGGGTATTCGCTCCCGATTTATGGGACGGTGGAGTGACAGCGGATTTCCTCGAAGACCTCGGGACGAAAGTTTCATATACCGCCGACTTTATTCCCGGCATTTCTCCACCTGCGGCGGGAACGTATCCAGTATTTGTGCGGGCGGGATCGTCGGGGAATACGAACTACACTCAAAACGCGAATCCCGCTCCGGATGCCGGAATTTCAACCTGGCAGGTGATATATGTCGATGTTGAGGAGACGATCCCTTGTGAGTTCGATGTGAACAATCAGCCGAAACTCGCGGATCCTGTAGGGCTGGATGAAACTGTAACCGAACATCTATGCCATCCACAGGACACAAGCGATTTCTACACATTCACCATTGGAGCATCGCAGTCTGTAACCGGGACTGCGGATATATACATAGACAGCGACAATGCCAGCTTCGATCTGCGCGTTGAGGACAACGGTCCCGTTCTTATCGAAGTACTGGTTGTCGATGGCCATGCGCAGATCGATGTAACCGGAATGGACC
>DASWIV010000354.1:0-10773 GCA_036397475.1 bacterium | reverse complement strand
TATCAACGTTTACGATATAGACATCATCGTTCCGGTGGATACCCCGATAATCGAAGCGGATCCTCCGCGACTTGATGACGAAACCTA
Organism: bacterium; assembly: GCA_036397475.1. GTDB lineage: Bacteria > JAJVIF01 > JAJVIF01 > JAPKYR01 > JAPKYR01 > DASWIV01. The sequence goes on along the minus strand of DASWIV010000354.1, from coordinate 10,686 downwards.
CCGCATTGGCGAGTTTGTCGCTGCCCTGGTCGACGATGGCTCAACTCTCGAGCTTGGGATTGGACGTATTCCTCATGCTGTCCTGAGCCACCTCGATGGAAAAAAAGACCTTGGTATTCACACTGAGATGTTCACCGACGGGCTTATAGATATGATCGAAGCCGGGGTGATCAACGGGTCACGCAAAACTATCGACCAGGGAAAAATTGTCGCGAGTTTCGCTCTCGGATCACAGAAACTTTACGACTATATCGACAACAATGAGATGTTTTCCTTCCACCCTACCGAGTACGTCAACGATCCGTTTCTCATAGCGCGCCACCACAACATGATCGCGATCAACATCGCCATCGAGGTAGACCTCACCGGCCAGGTGTGCGCCGATTCAATTGGCACAAATTTTTATTCCGGCATAGGCGGACAGACCGATTTCAACAGGGGAGCGTCGCGTGCTCCCGGAGGGAAGTCGATTATTGCTCTGCCATCGACAGCGAAAAGTGGAACGATTTCCAGGATAGTCTCGCAGTTATCGCCGGGAGCTGGCGTGGTAACTACCCGTGGGGACATTCATTATGTGGTTACAGAATATGGCGCTGCCTATCTCCACGGAAAAAGTGTACAGGAAAGAGCCCTGGCGCTGATAAGCATCGCGCATCCTGATTACCGGAGCGATCTGCTTAAGCAGGCGATAGAATTAAGATATATTCCGCCAGGATACCTCGACGTCCAGAGCCGGATCGCCCAGGAAGGACCGTCGGAACAACGGACAACATTGCTCCTCGACGATGGCACGCTTTTATACTTCCGCCCGGTCCACGCCACGGATCCCGAACGGATCAAGGATATGTTCTATCACCTGTCGCAGGAAAGCGTATACCTCCGGTTCATGTCACGGTTGAAACGCCTGCAGGAAAAACAGGTTAATGATCTCGTCTACATCGATCATAGAAATGAAGTCAATATTGTCGTTACTCTTCCGGAAGCTCACGGCGATGATATTATAACGATTGGCGGGTATTACCTCGACAAAAGTACCAACAGGGCTGAAGTCGCGTTTCTTGTCCGTGACGACTGGCAGGGCAAAGGTATTGGATCATTCATGCTTAAACATCTGATCCAGGTCGCCAGGAGAAATGGAATCTCCGGTTTTACCGCTGAGACTCTTGAGGAAAATAAGACAATGCAGCACGTATTTCATAAAAGTGAATGCAAGGTTGCTACTTACTTGAAGGATGGAGTTTACAGCTTCGAGCTCAATTTTATCTGATCATTTTATTTAAAAATTCAAATTTCAGGTATATTATCCCGATAATCTATATAAGAGTAGCAAAAAGGTTTTTTTCCTCTTGACAGTGACGGATGATAAAGGCATTATACCATGTGAATAATGTAACGAGCGGGAAATATTCCCCCACGTTAATGAAATACTGCTGGATTTACGCGATTATTTCTTTCCTATCCATAAACACTCAGGTGCCATGAAATGTCACTCCCCGAACAGCCAAACGATCAAAATAAAGCGCTACAATCACTGAGAGTCCTTATTATCGGACTGGTGGTGGTTATTGTAGTACTCGGACTTGCATTGGTTGCCATGACCACTGCCCGATCCACAGGACCACTCGCTGTTCAGCCGGAGCGTGTAAATGCTCTGGCTAATAGCACGGATTCCTGCGTACAGTGCCATAAAAATAATACTCCCGGTATTATTCAGCAGTACGGGCATAGCACGATGGCTGCCGCAGACGTCAGTTGCTCAGACTGCCATGAAGTTAACCAGGATTATCCCGGTGCCGTTGAACACGAAGGCACGTTTGTCCTCGCTGAACCGACACCCGCGATGTGCCAAAGGTGCCATCAGAACGAGGTGGCTGAATTCAACGCGAGCCGCCATGGCGCTCCGGCATACGCCGCAATCTGGGGAAGTGAACATTTTACCGATGCGCAGTTGCAGCTTTACAGCGCGATATCTGAAGGCTCATTCGATCCTGATAAATCCCGAAATGCAATATTCGACATCGAGGGACCCGCTGTAACCAAGTTCGCCTGCCAGGTTTGTCACAACATCGGGCGTCCGCAGCCGGATGGGTCGATCGGGGAATGCCAGCAGTGCCATCTGCGGCATGAATTCAGCCTCGAACAGGTCCGAAAACCTGAAACATGTAACGCCTGCCATATCGGACCCGATCATCCACAATGGGAAATTTACCAGGAATCACCCCATGGAATAGCATATATGACCGGCGGCCACCACTGGAACTGGGAAGCTGAAGCCGGCATGCTGGATACCGAGGACTTCATCGCTCCGACATGCGCAACCTGCCACTTCAGCGGCTTCGGTGGAACCGGAACAACGCACGATGTAGGCGAAAGGCTGACGTGGTACCTCTTCGCGCCAATTAGCGATCGCCGTCCGAGCTGGGAAAATAACCTGACTCGAATGCAGAGTGTCTGCCGCGAATGCCACAACAATATGTTCATAGAGAATTTCTACAATAATGCCGATCAGGTAGTCTACCAGGTTAACGACTGGGTGCAGGAAAGCCGGGACATTCTCCAGCCGCTAAAGGACAATGGCCTCTTAACCGACGCGCAATTTGACGAGCCTGTCGACTTCACCTTCTTCGAGATCTGGCATCACTGGGGAAGAACTACGAAATTCGGTACATGGATGCAGGGTGCGGATTACGCGCAATGGCATGGCGCGTACGAATTGCTCCGCGACATGGCTAAGTTAAAACAGGAAGTGAATGATAAACTAGTGGAAGCCGGCTACGAACCTATCGATTTCCCCCCGACCGTGGCTTCGGAGGATTATTGATCGAATGTATTATCTCGCGTCCGTAATCCCTGCTCTCAAGCGGATTCGGCTGCCCCTTAGCCGCGACCAGTTCATGCTCCTGATGGTTTCGATCAACGAGATCTTCCTGGGAATTGACACCTATCTTGCACATCTTGTCAGCGGCACGATAAGGCCATTTGAATGGATCCCCATCATTTTTGGCTTCACTGCCGGACTTGTTCTGCTCATCGCCTGTTACCTGACCCTGCGGCACAGGGACTGGGCTTCATATCTGGCAACCGCGACACTCAGTCTCAGCATTATTGTTGGATTCATGGGATGGTTTTTCCACATAAAAAGAGCCATTCTTCCCAACGCACCCGTTCTCGATATAGTCTCACTCTACCGCCTGATCTGGGCTCCGCCAATTGTGGCTCCCCTGGTTTTTACAATGATCGGGATTATAGGTATCAGCTCCGCATGGGTGGAAGATCCTGTCGATTCCGGATGGCTGACCATGTGGAATGGAAAGCGTGTGCATTTCCCGTTCAATAAAACCAGGAGTTTCTTTCTTCTGTTATCACTTTCGATAATCGCGACACTTTTGTCCAGCGCGCTCGATCACAGCCGCCCGGGGTTTTACAATCCATGGCTGTGGCTGCCCCTTGCTGCAGGTGTATTCGGGGCGATAGTTCCGATGGTGCTTGGCATAATCGACGATCCTGAAAAAGGCGATATCATAACTTATATCGTCGCGATGGTTTTACTTGGCGTTACAGGCGTGATCGGCCTATGGCTGCATACCCAGTTCGATCTCACCGCAGCGGGACAGTTTGTAGTGGAGAGATTTATACGTGGAGCGCCGTTCCTGGCACCACTATTGTTTGCGGATATGGCTGGTATCGGGTTGATAATTCTCCTGGATCCTGTCGAGCATAAGCATAAATTGAAATCAGAATCATAACTGTCCAGGCATGGTTTAAATCATGCACCTTATAATCTCTCGTCGCTGATTGGAACAATACATTCAGGCGAATCATTCCTTGGGGAATTTACTTCCTTCGACACCATATACGCTTCCATCAATTCCGCAGGATACGGTTTCAGTAACTCCTTCAATCTATCGAGGTCCTGGCTCTCATGGTTCAGCCACACATCATGGGAGGCTTTCGTCAGAATCACCGGCATCCGGTGATGAAATTTTTTCATCAGTGAATTCGGCTCGCACGTGATTATCGTGCAGGAATTAATCACTTCGCCTTCTCCCGACACCCACCTGTCCCACAATCCAGCGAACGCAAATGGCTCCTTCGACTTCAACCGCACATAAATAGGGATTTTTTCTTTGCCCGCCTTCTTCCATTCGTAAAACCCATCCGCCAGGATAAGGCACCGCTGGTTTTTGAATGGCCTTTTGAAGCTTGGCTTTTCATCGATCGTCTCCGACCGGGCGTTTATCATCCTGTTTCCGATAGAAGTGTCTTTTGCCCACGTCGGGATCAGCCCCCATCTGTATGTATCGAGGACCCTCTCAGGATGAGAGGAAATCACCACAACCGGCTGGGTAGGGGCGATATTGTGCCGTGCCCTGAATTCAGCCGACACCTCGGATATGTTGAAATATTCCTGGATATCCTGGAATGATGCGCTTAGAGAGAATCGTCCACACATGGTTTTGTCTCATTCCTGCATTAAAATTGTTATTAAATGTCTCAAATTACATTAAATATAATTCATTCAACCGTTAATATGTTGAAAATTATGTCTAAAATCTAATTAAAAAACATTAATTTTAAAATTTTAGACAGAATTTAACAAAATTAATCAATTTTAAGTCTAGCTACCAAGGTCGGTACGGCTTATTGGCAAATCCAGGCAAGATTCCTTTCGCCATCACCCGGATTTCATCGTGTCCCGGAAGAGTATTCATTGTCATCGAGCCCAATCGTAATCACTTCCGATCCTGTATGACGCATTGAATTTTAACCGCATTCCGCATTTTATCCAAATGCAGATCCATGGATCGATAATTTCCTTAATTTATTAATTCTGAAATAAACCTGGGACATCTCCCCCTGTTTATCCATGTTTTTCCTTTACCACTTTTAATCCCTGTGCTACTATTTATCCATAATGAGTGATTGCGGTCACATCACCTGTTGCTATTTTAGCTCCATCTCTGCCCGGGATTAGCCTTCCCGCCTGCGATATCCACCACGATGTGGATTTTTTCATTTCCGGAGGAATCAATGACCGATCTAATTTACCTCGATAATGCGGCAACTACATTCCCTAAACCGGATATTATCCACGATTCGGTCAGGCAGTTTTATTCGACTACAGGAGTGAATCCCGGGCGTACCGGATGCGACCTCGCAATTACCGCCGAACATCTCATCCATAGAACACGTCAGATGTGCTCGGAATTTTTTAATCAAAGTCTTGCGGAAAAAGGAATCAGGAAAGATCCAAACAGGCTCGTTTTCACGCACAACGCGACCATGAGCCTCAACTTGATCGTTAACGGAACCATAAATTCAGGCGACCATATAGTCACCACCTGCTGCGAACATAATTCGGTCATTCGCCCTGTGAATCATCGCGTACGCGACTTCGGGGCTGAAGCGACCTTTGTAAAGCCGGATAAGGAAGGCTATGTCGACCCTGAAGAAATTCGAAAAGCCATAAAGAAAAACACCAGGCTGGTAATAGTCAACCACGGATCAAATGTTTCGGGGGTTGTCCAGGATATCAAATCTATAGGGAATGTCTGCCGGGATGCGGGAATACAGTTTGCGGTCGACACCGCACAGACCGCCGGTGTAATCCCGATCGACATGGCTGAATGCAATGTAAGTTTTCTGGCATTTACTGGCCATAAGGGATTATTCGGGCCGACAGGAACGGGTGGTATTTGCGCCGCGGACGACGCCGAGATCAAAGGCACCATCTACGGCGGTACAGGCACCCGTAGCGCCGATTTGTATCACATGGAAGAATTTCCATTTATACTTGAAGCCGGAACTCTTAACACGGCGGGGATCGCAGGCCTGAAAGCCGGGCTAGAATGGGTTGTCGGACAGGGACTAGATAAAATTTACGCCCATGAAATTGAATTATTGAAATTGCTCCAGGATGGATTCTCTGAAATACCCGGTGTTACTATCCTGGGAACCAAAAAGCTTAAAAACCGTGTCGCGACAATGTCGATCACTGTAGAAAATTTCGATCCGTCCGATATCGGAACCATGCTTGATGTGGAATATTCAATCCAGACGCGTACGGGGCTGCATTGCGCACCTCTTCTGCATGAGCACTATGGTTCAGCTCCGCAGGGTGCGATCAGGTTTTCGATTGGTCCATTCAATACGAAAGAGCAGATTGAAAAAACCATTCAGGCTCTCGGCGAGCTCGTGTCGGACCGTCCGGTCATAACCTCAGAATCCAGGACGTCCGTTTAAGGAGATTCATCAGTGGAAACAGGGGATAGAAAAATAGAACTCGACCAGGAAGGTTACATGATCGAACCGGAGATCTGGGACGAGGAAGTCGCAAAACTGATAGCGAGGGAAGAAGGAATTGATGATATGACGGACAAGCACTGGGAGATCGTGAAGTTTATTCGTGATTACTGGAAAGAGCATGACCTTGCGCCATCCGTACGCTTACTCTGCAGGGAAATGGACTGCTCGGTGCGCGATGTGTACAAATTATTCACATCCGGTCCTGCGAAAGGCGCTTGCAGAATAGCCGGCCTTCCAAAGCCGGAAGGCTGCGTATAATTTCCCTAAGGGAGTAATGATTGATGGCTGAATATTGCAATTCATGTGGTGCGCCCCTGGGAACGGAAGAATTCAAGGGACCGTCGGACAAGTACTGTAAATACTGCACGGATGAATCGGGACAGGTGAAACCTTACGACGAGGTCAAAGCCGGGATAGCCTCCTGGATCAAAAAGTGGCAGGATGTTGACGATGAAAAAGCGTCGGTTCGCGCCGACCACTGGCTCCACGCCATGCCCGAGTGGGCTGATTGATCTCTTTTAGAATTAATTCACCCAAAAAGTTGACTTATTGCGGCTTTGTAAATACTTTTTCCGCATGAAGAATCCAACCGGACTAATATTCGGCATTCCTGCATTGATTGCTCTCATGCTTGCCTTCCCGGACGCTGCACGCGCTGCATCGTCTCCTTCATGGGGAGGTAATGCGGCAGGAGCGCCTGTAATGCTGTCGATTCCCACAAAAGGAATTGCGTTTCTGGTAGTCTGGATCGTTGAAGCAATTATCTTCAAAAAAAATTCCGGATGACATGACGGAATTACCGCCACCGGAAATACTGGATTGAGATGCCACGGAAATAAGGGAAAAAGAGAGTCGGGGAACAGGAATGCAGAGGGAAAAGGCATTTGGATGTAAAATCCCGGGAGCTAGTGAAAAATTTCATTATTTTTTAACCAGACGAAGATTTTTACCCCCATTTATGTTTAAATATAGTTAACATAATCACTATTTGGTTTTTTAACCATTTCATTAATAAGAGGAGGGAAAAATTATCCTGCATCAGGCTGGCGTGGATAATAATTTTTTGCTTGTATTTATTTCACTATGGTATAAATGCCGATTGGTCAGATAGTCTGAATTACTTAAAATTGAATTTAATGCCAGAGAGGCTGACAAAATGCCGAAAGTATATTTCCTTGATGTAACAAACAGAGACGGAGTACAGACGTCCAGAATTGGCGCTGCGAAACTCCAGAAAACGATTCTTAATCTTATGCTCAACGATATGGGAGTTTACCAGAGCGAGTTCGGATTCCCTTTCGTCCGGCATGAAGCGAATTACATTAACACCAACATGGAGCTTTGGGACCAGGGCGTACTCAAACCGCTCAGGCTGGAAGGATGGAGCCGTGCGGTACCGGGCGATATTGAGACCGCATTCAAGTACACGAAAATGAAGATGATGAACCTCTCGATCTCGACCTCGGAACAGATGATCAAGAACAAGTTCAAGGGCAAGATTGACGAAGACGGTGTCATCGAAAGCATGAGACAGGCTGTAGCATGCGCGAGGGAGCATGGCGTGGAAGTGATCGGTGTAAACGCAGAAGACGCATCGCGTACCGATATGGATTACCTCCTGAAATTCGCGAATGCGGCGAAAGATGTTGGGGCCGACACTTTCAGGTATTGCGATACCCTTGGCTATGAATCTCCTCATTCGATCTACGATAGAATTAACAGGGTCGCGAAGGAAATACAGATAACAATCGAAGTCCACACACACAATGACCTTGGAATGTCAGTGGCAAATTCGATCATGGGAGCTAAGGGAGCGCTCGATGCCGGTGTTGACGCGATTATCAACACGACAATCAATGGCATTGGCGAGAGAGCAGGTAACGCGGACCTTTTGTCCTGTATCCTTGCGATCAAGCATTCGAGGCAGTTTGAAGATATGAACATACTCGATGCACGGATCAATCTGCAGATGGCGTGGCCGATCGCCAAGTACGCCGCGCATGTGTTCGATGTGCCTATACCCATGAATCAGCCCGGTGTTGGCTGGAATGCATTTGCCCATGAGTCGGGAATTCACGCGGATGGCGCGTTAAAGGACCGAAAGAACTACGAGCTTTACGATTTCGAGGAACTTGGACGTGGGGAGCCGGAAGTAATTCCAACAGGCCGCGTGATTACCACGGGTGCGTATGGAGGCCTGAAAGGATTCCTGAAGGTTTACACCGATCTTGGAATTCATTTCAATGATGAGGAGGAAGCCGCGACTGTACATGAGCTTGTACAGTATGCGGACCTTCACACCGGTAAGCCGCTGGTGGAAGAGGAACTGAGATTCCTTGCCGCATATCCTGAAGAATCCCGCAAAATCATGACAATGAATCCGTAAGGTAAGGAGATTGAAAGACGGGGTTTCGGAGCTTATACTCGGATTGGGATTTTTATGTCAAATGTAATGGAGAAATAAAATGGGTTTAAGCATCACCAGAAAAATTCTTAAAGAGCATTTAGTCGACGGAGAACTTACAGCAGGACAGGAAATCGGATTAAGAATAGATCAAACTCTAACGCAGGACGCTACGGGCACAATGGCATTTCTGCAGTTCGAGGCCATGAAGGTCCCGAAGGTGCGGACGAAGCTGTCGATGAGCTATGTCGACCATAATATGCTTCAGGCGGGTTTCGAAAATGCCGATGACCACAAATACCTTCAGACAGTCGCATCGAAATACGGAGTTTATTTTTCCAGGCCCGGAAACGGGATATGCCACCAGGTTCACCTGGAGAGATTCGGTGTTCCGGGGCAAACCCTTTTAGGTTCAGACAGTCATACCCCGACCAGTGGAGGACTTGGCATGATCGCGATTGGATCGGGAGGCCTCGATGTAGCTGTGGCGATGGCGGGCGGTCCATTCTATACACCAATGCCGAAGGTGGTCCTTATCAAATTATCCGGTGAACTGCAGCCGTGGGTGTCAGGCAAGGATGTAATTCTTGAGCTGCTCAGGCGTCTTTCTGTCAAAGGCGGGGTAGGTAAGATTATCGAGTACGGTGGAGATGGAGTAAAGAGTCTTCCGGTTCCCGATCGATCAACCATAACAAACATGGGCGCTGAATTGGGCGCGACAACTTCGGTTTTCCCAAGCGATGAAGTTACGCGTGCGTTCCTTAAGGCGCAGAAACGGGAAGAGGTCTGGAGCGAAGTTTCCGCCGATCCGGATGCTGAATATGACGAGGTTATCGAGATCGATTTATCAAGTCTCGAGCCTATGATCGCGAAACCGCATATGCCCGACAATGTGGTTCCTGTAAGGGAAGTCGCCGGGTTGAAAGTCGATCAGGTTATGGTGGGAAGCTGCACGAACTCGTCCTATCGCGACCTGATGACGGTCGCAACTGTGATGAAGGGCAAAAATGTGCATCCGAATGTAAGCGCCGGAGTAACTCCCGGTTCCCGCCAGGTGTTTGAGACAATTGCGCGAAACAATGCGCTGGCAGATCTGATCCTTTCAGGTGTGCGGGTTCTTGAATCAGCGTGCGGACCCTGCATCGGGATGGGACAGGCTCCGTCTACCAATGCTGTAAGCGTCAGGACATTTAACAGGAATTTCGAAGGCCGCAGCGGCACCAAATCGGCACAGGTTTATCTATCCAGTCCGGAAACCGCGGTCGCTGCCATGCTCAACGGCGTGATTACGGATCCAAGAGATCTGGGCGAGCCGATCAATGTCGACTGGCCAAAGGAATATCATATCGACGATGGAATGGTGATCCCGCCTGCTTCTAATCCGGACGATGTCGAAGTGCTTCGGGGACCTAACATCAAGCCTTGCCCAATCCGTGATGAACTTGAAATTTTGATTAGTGGAGAGGTAATCCTCAAAGTAGAAGATAACATCACGACAGATCACATTATGCCGGCTGGAGCCAAGGTGCTTCCCCTCAGATCGAATATTCCTGCCATCTCGGAATTCGTCTATACGAATGTCGATCCTACCTTCGCGACAAGAGCGAAGGAAGCCGGTGGTGGATTCATTGTCGGCGGCGAAAACTACGGACAGGGATCGAGCCGGGAACATGCCGCGCTCGCTCCGATGTACCTGGGCATTAAGGCATGCCTGGTGAAGTCATTTGCAAGGATTCACAGGGCGAACCTGGTTAACTTTGGAATTCTTCCTCTCACGTTTATCGATCCAGCCAGCTATGACGCGATAGGCCAGGGCGATGACCTTGAATTATCGGATGTCAGGAACAATCTCAAGGTTGATTCCACCTTGACAGTTACCAACAGGACAAAGGGAACATCGTTTGAAGTCAAACACGACCTTACCGCCCGGCAGATAGAGATAATGCTCGCCGGCGGATTGTTGAACCTGATGAAGA
>DASWIV010000353.1:0-2437 GCA_036397475.1 bacterium | reverse complement strand
CGATCGTTTCTGCACGCATACACTATTGATGGCGCATCCCGATGACAATTTGAGTAAGGCAATTAAAATGCTGAGGGTCAGGGACGTCGGACGCCTGCTGGTTGTTGATGAAGACGATGAATCGATATTGATAGGGATTATAACCCGGTCCGATATTCTGACCGCCTATGAAAGAGCATTGAAAATAATTTCATCCGACGATATTCCGCTGGACCTGTCAGCCCATATCTGATTATGCCAAATCAGCCTGAACAGATAAAAAGCCGCCGCAATCGAAATATCGACTGGTGGCTTGTTGCTGTTCTCGCAATTCCAATCGCTTACTTCCTGCCGGAAGTCCTTGGAATGAACGTATTCGCAGGTATAGACACCAGCCGGCTGAACATGCCGCTTAGGTATTTCGACCGCGAAGCTCTCGCATCGGGGGCTTTCCCCCTGTGGAATCCATACATCTACGCGGGATTTCCAAATTTCGCCGAAAGCGAATCGGGTTTTCTCTATCCAGGAAATATTTTCATCCACATGCCCGGAGACTTTTTTCACTGGTACTCCATCCAGGTTGTCGCCCATTTCATGATCGCGGGACTGGGCTTCTATCTCTGGATGCAGTTAAGGGGAATCTCAAAACCAGTCTCTGCATTCCTGGCGGCGACTTACTGCACAACTCCATTCCTGGTCTTTCACATCACCGCCTTCGGACTGTTCACTTCCATAGTATGGCTGCCATGGTATTTTTACATTTATGAGCACGGGCTGAGATCGAAACACCCATGGAAAGTCGGCTTGTGGTTCGGGCTTTTCCTGTCAATAATGCTGATAAGTGGAAGTGTCCAGGCGGCATGGCTTGGTTTTATGGGAGTGTTCCTGTTCGCTTTGATTTCAGTCCCTGCGAGCGAAGACAAAAAAACTGCGTTCGCGAAATCCGCCGCTATTTTTATCCCCGCCATTTTTGCTCCATTCATCGCGGCGATCCAGCTCCTGCCGACATATGAACTTACACTTTACTCGGAGAGAGCTGCCAATACATCCCTCAGCTTTTTTGAAATGGGAACATGGCTGAATATCCCACGGCTGATCTCACTGGTGATCTTCCCGGCACTTGATAACGCTGAAGATATTCAACATTACGGAAGTTCCCTGTGCTTTTTCGGAGTAATCCCGTTTATTTTTGCATTCGTTGGATTGAGCACGTGGAATGAAAATAAAAAAATTCTCCTGCCTTCGATCATTGCCGGAATAATCTGCCTGTTCCTCGGGTTCGGACTCAACCTTCCAGGATATTCTGTCCTTGTCGAATTCCCCCCGTTCTCCATGTTCCGGTACGCCGGACGGTCAGCGCATGTCGCGTTTACATTATTTCTTCCGGTCGCCGGCTACGGTATCGATCTTTTGATCAAAAATCGTAAAATTAATGAAAGTAAATCCAGTGTGATGACCTTGCTCGCGGGTGCCGGACTATGCCTTCTGGCGATCCTGATCGGATTTCTCACGCTGCCATCGTCGCTGCAATTCGGTGTATTCGTATCGCTTGTCATAATTTTCCTTTTGAGTTTTATACTGAGCCCGATAGCCCTCGGAAAATTTCCGCACGCAAAAATCAATTCGACACTGGCAATATTCCTGGCTTTAAGCTTCCTGGCACAGGCTGTACTGACGTATCCCTTTTCGCGTGTACTGGTGCAGAAAAGACCGGATTTCGATAAATCACTTCAATTTTTCGCCGACATAAAATCCGAATTCCCGACCGACATCGAAATCCCACGGGTGATCATGCCCGGAAGCCATTACCTGCTAGATCCCGACGTGCTTTCACATTTAGGCTTTTCTGCCCAGACAGATATCTGGGATTCGATGTCGGGCAATGCAGCGGGACTAATGGGAGTGACATCGCTGCGTGGATTAACTCCGCTCAACCAGCAGAAATGGAAAGAAATTATCCGCGACACTTTACAGGCAAACATCGACGCTGAACTCGCAAGATCCAGGCTGGACGGTGACAATCCAGCCGCCGACGATATCTCACTGAAAATTTTCAGGTTGCTGGGAGCCGATGTTCTGCTCCTCGAAGGCGATAACTGGATTGTCGATGGTTATGAATTATGGCGAACCAACCTGGAGCTTCCGTTCCATGACGGCTTGTGTGCGTACAGGGCTGTCGACGGCTGGGTCCCAGACGCGATCCTTGCGGAATCCGTGGATTACAAGGATGGGATGGACTACGCGAAAATTCTTCAATGGCTTGGATCTGTCGATGTCGATACCTCGACCGACGTGTTCCTCAACTGGACAGAAGCCGGCTATTTCCGGGGTCCGGAAGGCGCAGAAGGAAAAATTAATGCTCGCGACCGTGGCTTCAACTGGTATTCGTTTGACATCTCCATTGAGGGAGCGAACCAGGGATTCCTCGTCACCGGCGAAAATTATCTCCCCGGATGGA
>DASWIV010000352.1:0-3861 GCA_036397475.1 bacterium | reverse complement strand
TAATTCGGGGATCCGAACTTGTTCGAGTAGTCCATTAATGGGTACCGGACCTCAACCCAGACAGAGAGCGGATCGCAGGAATTAAGCGTTTCAACCTGGATCTCGGCGTGGAAGGTTTCATAAAATTCCGTCAATCCGATGCACGTCATATCGACTTGATAAGCACCATTCCATGCATCAGAGTAAACATAGATCACGTACTCACCCATGGTGCTAGCATCGCACATTGCGGACCAGTCCCATGGGCTGATGTCGAGAATCACACTGCCGCCGAAATCACCGTTGTCCCACCAGGCTGTGCTTGAGTCCTGAATATCACACACGACAGCTTCATCTACGTTCGCTTCTGGTGGAAAGTCGTCTGGCACATTGACGGGTGGCCCGGGTTCATTTTTGTTCGGTTCCCAGTGACCGATTATCGCATACTGGAATTTCGCTTCACCTGTCGATGGCATTTCAGGGAAGATCATTGAGAAGTGACGCCACACAAGATCTCCCTCAACGAACATCGCCCGGTGATCCGAGTTATCGATCAGGAACTGGAATTCATCCTCATCCAGATCAAGACCCTCAGCATAGAATTTATAGCCGTTAAGGTCGGCGGTCGGTTTATAACCAGGTGTCCCCATGTGACCGGGGTTATATCCGAACATAGGTGGAATCTCCCCGACACCCTTGAACTCATTCGCGTTGAACCATCGGGTGTAGCCATCTGCGTTTAGAAGTCCTTGATCATTCGGCCCATGAATCGCCAGGTCGTAATCACCAGGATAAAGGGCATTACCATCACCCATGAAAACACCCATTACGTCGAAACCGGTGTACTTTTTCAACGCCGGGAACATGTGCGCCAGACCAATATCAGCCTCGATCTCACCGGTGACGTCGTTAATTTCGATATTCTCCAGCTTGATCATCCCGGGAGGCGCATGGAAGTTCTGATTGCCTGTGAACGATGCGTGACGTAAGGGTAACGCGTCAGCAATCCCGGTCTCCAGATCGATCACTATTTCCCACATACCCCAGAGGGCTGCATCAGCGGCAGTTCGGTTGTTATTTGTAGTCACCACCTGCTGAGATTCAGTCGACTGGTTGTCTGTGGAAATCGGATTGCTTGTCGAGTTCTGACAGGATATTAACGTGACTCCAAGGATCACGATTAGAAGTAAGGTCCGAGAGGTATGCACTTTTGCCTCCAGATTATCAATTAGCTTGTTTATACAATATTCTGAATAAGAATGCCTGTCAAGCATAAGTACGTAGATTCTCATGCATCTCAAGAACATCAAGCAGGAGACCGAGCAACGTGGCGCAATGATTTAATCAGACCAACCATTTAAACGGGTGACCTTGCCCCCAAAGTTGATCCAGGTTGTGTGTTAGAATTCACCCGCCTTGGCGGATGTTGAAGGACACACGGCCGCAACATAAAGGAGCAAGGCGTATGTCAACGCTACACCACAGAGCAGATCATCAGGCTGTTGAGGGAAGCCGAAGTGATGAGCGCGAACGGAGCCGATGCTGCGTTCGCATTACCTGATCTCCGCAGCCTCCTGAATCAGGCTGATCCTGATATGAAATACCAGATCGAGAACGCTATTTTCAGAATCTCCCAAGACCTGTAAATCCATCACCCTTCAGTCTATACTTCCTTATAATTCGAAGTAGAGGAACCCGCCATGAACAAACTTCCTGTTGTCGCGATTGCCGTGTTGCTTGCGCTTTTCGCAGGGCATATTGATGCCTCAGCCCAGGACGAAAATGAATCCGATCAATTTCTCCGGTCGGAACTGATCGTACCGGACGATTTATGGGATTCGGTCAGGGCAAATGTGGGCTATGCAAACCGTCCGCTGGGATTTATGTCGGATGAGATGATGCATTTCAGAAATTCCGATCATATTTTAAGAAACATCGAAATGTTATTCCGGGATATCCGCTCGGTTCCACAGTTTACGGGAAGCTTGAGCGACGGATTCCTCGACAATCCTGGAAATTTCGCGGAGACAACGTTTGAGGCGTACAGAACACTGGATGCGTACGCTGCTCGTGTAATTGAATATGAGCCATTGGTCGGATGGGGAGTAGACTGGATTCCGGAGGATGCTACTGTCGATGAAGCACTCGACGTAATTCTGAAGCTTGAAAATACTGAGATCAATTCTTTCGACGATGTCCGTAACTGGGATTTGATCCCTGAAGAATACAGGACCTTTATCGTACGGGTAATTATCGGTGGGATCGAAGCGGCGCCATGGATCAGGGAAGCCATCGACCAGGATTTCCTCGTCAATTATTTCGGAACGGAGGACATCACACGCCAGATGTTATTTGAATTCGCCAGGGAAGTCTGGGCGGACGATGCAGTCGCGCCGTCACAACGTGAAATTTTTGAAGCTTATGACCAATTCGACATGAATCTGTTCGCAACCGGATCGAATGAATTCATGCGCCACATATACCTGGCCATTGAAGAACTTGGCGATTTTAAACCCGACGTGCGCTCGTTCGGCGAATCATATTTCCCGTTCATCAAGTTCGAAACTCCCGTCGGAGCAGTCTGGATAGATGGAATGGAGGATGACACGGTCTATGACATCGAGGATGACGAGATAGCGTTTGTTTTTAATTTTTATGGGACCGATACATACAGGCTGAATGTTGGGGCGGCTCCGAGCCGGGTCGAATATCCCTTCGGCGTTGTTTTCGATTTTGAAGGCGACGATATTTATGATACCGGGGTGTCATCTTCGACACTTGCATCGGGAGTGTACTCCATCGGTGCAATATTTGATTTTGAGGGCAATGACAAATACACCGCCGACGAATCAGGTATCGGGGCAGCGTGGTTCGGGACAGGACTGGTTGTCGATTATAAAGGCGACGATGAATACTATGTCCGCCAGTACGGTGAAGGTTTCGCGACAATGGGTGTCGGCATGCTGATAGACCTTGAAGGCGACGATGTTTACAACACAATCGAAAACGCGCAGGGATTTTCATACACAGGCGGATTCGGAGCATTGATCGATGTATCCGGCAACGACATTTATTATGCCGATCCCCGTGGACATATTTCCGAATTATACGAAGGGCGTACGGTCAATTTCGTGCAGGGATCAAGCCAGGGACGCAGGGCTGATTTTTACGACGGGCATTCAATGGGAGGGGGTATAGGTTGTCTTGTCGATGGCGGCGGCGACGATGTATATACCGCAAGCTGTTACGGTCAGGGGAACGCGTACTGGCTGTCGCTCGGATTCCTGGAAGACCGTAGCGGAAACGACAAATATTTTAATGAACAGTATTCAGCGGGAGCGTCACCCCATTTCGGAATCGGGAGTCTTGTCGATTTATCCGGCGACGACACGTACAACATAGGCGGGGAATATACTCCGGTAAGACAAATCCAGGGACATGCCCGCGACGGAGCGCTCGCGGTTTTCATCGACGGCGCCGGTAACGATCGATACCTGATTCCAAACATTTCTGGCGGAGCGTCAGATTTGAACTGCATCACATTATTCTGGGACCGTAGCGGCAATGATGCATACACCGCACTCAGAATTCCCCCACGCGAAATGGCGAATTCATTCGGGGATTCTACAAGATATGATCCGTTCAATACGTTCAGAGACCAGATGGCCTCGATCGGAATTTTCCTCGACACCGGCGGCTCCGATTCGTACTGGCAGCATGTGGGTACAGGCGAAGATGAATTAACCCCCATCCCATTCAGCAACAATACCGAATGGATCCAGCGCGACGAGCCTCCAAATTATGGCTATGGGCTGGATGTAGATATTTTCTGATAAAATCCAGCCCGCACTTGACAGATTATCATTATGTGTTAAAATGCTT
>DASWIV010000351.1:0-5020 GCA_036397475.1 bacterium | reverse complement strand
TGTATCCTCAAATGTCGAGGTTACGATGAACCTTCCTGAACTATTGCCCTCGATCCTGAAGATCCTCCCGCTCGACCTCAATGCCGCCAGAAACGTTACATCTTCCGCAGCGGGGGAAGAATAATTCAAGTCGCCGTTTCCCTGGTCGACCGAAACCACGACCGACGGGCTGTCATTTTCAGGACCTGCTCCATTCGGACCGTAAAGCTGGCATACAATTGTTGGATTTCCACCTATCAGCCACCATGCCCGCGGAACACCCGGAAGCTTATACCTCCATTTCTCTGTGCCATTCCCAAGATGCCTGCAGTGCAGGTTCCATAAAGTACCATCATACTCAATTGTGAATATATCAGGTGGATCGGACCTGTTCGAGACAAGATAACCGGGCAGCGTATTACCGGACCGAATTCTCACTTCCGCCGATGCCTGCGGCAAGCCATTAATGCTCCAGACAGATCTCCCGTCAATTTTTGAAATTCCCCAGAGGCGGTCCCCGATATGGACCATAATGAAACTTCCCACAATTTCAGGTGGGGGTGCGGGCAAATTCTCAAGGGCCACATTGTCCGGAAGTGGATCGAGGACAGAGGTCCAGATGGTCTCATTCGATGCTTCATTGAACGAATACAGGGTACCGGGCCAACCGGCGAAATAAATATGGTTATTGTCTGGCTCAGGCTTCGTAAGAATTCCGTACATTTTGTCCTGCGGCCATCGAAAATGATTACTGGCATACGCGGGATTTACCAGAGCAGTGAAAACTCCGAAGCTGAACAACAATAAAAAAATAATTCCCCGACTCATCGGGGGACAATAATAGCACGTAGCATCCGTTAATTTCAGATTAATTCTCATCGGGAGATAGAGGTTCAGGATAACCCCACGATGGATCGACTTCATAAGCAACCGATGGCGGTGCCTGTGTTCGAATCGTTTCATCGTTAGCCTGGTCGCGAAGTATATTTATCAGGAGAGTAACGATTGACGGCATTGTCGCAGCTTCAGCATCATCCCATCTCCACATGTCCGCGATAACACCCATGGTTGCCTTGATATTTTCATTGCTGATATCGCGTATACGTCCGATCATTATCAACCGAATGTAACCATACTGATCGACAAACATCACAATAGGCTGGGGCAGTTCCGTGTATGAGAGGGATTTCGGGATCTCACCTTCCAGGTCCATAATTATCGGACCGTAACAGTTTTCTGACTCCCTGGCATTATGAAGAGTATTTTTCACCCTTAGCTCATTGTATGCGTACGGATTTTCCAGCGCGGACACAACCGACACCACGCTCGGGGGAAACGCTGCCTGCGGATTAGTGATCAGATTTCTGAGTGTCCAGTTCCACGCGAGCAATTCATCAAGGCCATGTCGTTTTGATATATCTCCGATGACATAAATGGTGTAATTCCCGAGATACTGGTCGCTGCTCCATTCGACTCCATCAATATCATCAAGATGCCATTCGGGGAGTAAAAATGCGTCGCCCCCCGAGTCCGTGGATTCCAAATCGCTGAAGACACCAAGATTATCGGGAAGAGTATCGCTGTAAGAGTATCCTTCTGGCATAACCGGCATCGCTACCGGCTGGTTATTGTCGGGAACGGGTATTGTATCCCCGGGATTTTCTCCCGGTAATATATCGGGGTAATCGTCAGGGATATCCGGTATTAAGCTGTCATCCGGAATATCCGGTTCCACAACCGGGGGAATTATATCAGGTTCGGTTTCAACGACACTGAGTTCGGGTTCCTCGATAATCTCAGGCTCGGGAATTTCTTCGACAGGTTCAGGCTCGACCTCGGAAACTTCCGGCTCGTCAGGTGTAACTCCTCCAATCGGCTCCGGTTCTTCCGGCTCTGGAGGTGTCCAGGGGATAATCTGGCTGAAAAAATCTATCCGGAATATTTTCAGGATTTCATCGCCCGATAGCCCCGAATGCAGAATTTCCGGCTGGCTTACATCCCTTGGATCTCCAGGCGAGAACACATGGACCGAAATTCCCTGTCCACCCGTGAAAAACCTGTCGACCGTATAAATTCCGCCGATCAGCACCAAGTGTACAGCGAGCGACAATACCAGGAATGGCGATAACCGCAGGGAATACGATCCGTTCAGGGAGTTCAGTATTTCATTGGATTTATTGATCACGGGCAGCTTTAATTAAGATACGAGGTTCTATTCGACAGGTTCATCCGAATCGTGGTTTACATCCTGCACAAGGCTGATCTGCTCGATGCCTGCCGTCGTGGCTATATCCATGATATGTGTAATATCACCGTAGCGAACCGCCTCATCGCCCCTTATAAACAGGTTCACAGAATCGCCTGTTTCATCCGCGCTGGATACCAATCCCTGGAATTCAGCAAGGAGAGTTTCCGATGTCAGATTTTCGCCATCAAGTACGATTGTCCCGTCTGCATTGATGTACAGGACGTGGTCTTCCTCTACAAGCATCGGCGGTTCATCAACCTGTGGCAGATGAACTTCCATTCCACGAGAGAGTAGGACAGGGGAGGAGATCATGAAAATTATCAACAAAACCAGCATTACATCGGTCAGAGGGGTGATGTTGATGTCACTTACCGGTTCTTCGGACAATCGACGCCTCATTTGTCCCTGCCTCCGAAAGCGACAAGCGCATCGATATAATCGGAACAGCCCAGTTCCATGCGTGTTCCCCGGGACCGGATTTCTCTTAATAAAAAGTTGTAAAAGATTACCGCTGGAACAGCTACAAGAAGGCCGGTAGCTGTAGCGACCAGCGCTTCGGAGATTCCACGGATCAGTTCCGGATTTCCCGAGGGGTCGGTGAGCAGTCCCTCCGACGAAAGCCCGTGGAATGCCCGGATGATTCCGACAACAGTTCCAAATAAGCCTACAAATGGAGCGGTATTCCCGATGATAGCGAGCCAGATCATTCCACGCATGGCAAGATCGTCAACTCTGGCAACTTCCCTCTCAGCGGTTCTGATAAGGGCATCCGGTTTCATTCCTTCGGAATAAAGGTCCCTCAGCCTGTTGAGGATGACAGCGATAATCGAGTCGCCTGTAACCGGCTCGTCAACCCCGGTTTTAAGCTTATCTATTGCGCCACGTATGAATTCGGTTGAGTCTCCATCTATTTTCCTGAGAAAAGTGAATTTTTCGATGAGGACGGCAAGGCCGAGTACCGAGTAAATCGCCAGTGGATACATGACGATACCGCCCTGAATCCACCAGTTAGCTATTGAGAAGGTTTGTTGGTCCATATCAAAAGTTCAGAAGTCGCAGATTAGCGCAAATGAGCCTCTACGGCAACTGTTTATAATATCGATGTTATGGAAAGGAACTGCACATCCATAAACTGTGACCTTTCTTCCCGCTGAATGGATCGATAATTTGTGGGAATATTTTGTGAATAATGCTTCAATCAATGCCGATTACTGTTATATTGGAGAGTTGCGAACTATTCCTGGTATCTGGTATATTCCATTGCCGCTTTTGCACCCATAGTACAAGGGATAGTGCATCGGCCTCCGGAGCCGGGGATCCAGGTTCGAGTCCTGGTGGGTGCGCCAGAGATTAACGTTTGAGCGCTCGTAGCACAATGGATAGTGCATCGGCCTGCGGAGCCGACGATCCAGGTTCGAATCCTGGCGAGCGCACCAGACTTTATTATTTTATTTTTATTTTATAAATAAAATAATGGATGACATGCGCACAAGACACCCACATATAAAATGTGGGTTACAGAAGAGTTTTACCTTTCGTTTTGTAACCCATGCTTTATGCACGGGTGGTAAGCGAGCCCTCATAGCTCAACGGATAGAGCATCGGTCTCCTAAACCGGCGATCCAGGTTCGATTCCTGGTGAGGGCACCACGAGAGATATAACCTCAGCGAATTTATTTCGCGTCGCATAAAAAGGGGATGAAGTACATGAGTAATTTACGGGAAATAGTCAAGTATGGTGTCCGCTATAACCTCGACAAACGCCGCGCTGTAATACGGCTTGTCGATAATAAGGACAACTGCTACGAATTTAAAGTCAAGAAGGCCAGGGACCTTCACATGCTCCTTCACCTTCTCCAGAATGAGAAACCGATTTTCCTGAATGTAGAGGACCATTACCTGTCTAGCACGATTGAATCTGTCGGTGAGAAGGCAAGGAATGTGGAGACACTCAACCTGAAAGAGTCGAAATCGGACGATGATGACGACGACGATGATGATGCCGAAGCGGAACCGATTTAGTTAAAACACGAATGGCTGTTTTTGGCTAAAATATATTTTGTATCCCACACTTTATGTGTGGGTTGCGCGGAGAGGTGGCAGAATCATTTTAATGGGCTGCCAGCTTGACTCGAATTAGCTCATAAGTAGTGTTTACACTACTTAATAATATATACGCGGAGAGGTGGCAGAGTGGTCGAATGCGCTTGACTCGAAATCAAGTGGGCCGGGTTACCGGTCCCGTGGGTTCGAATCCCACCCTCTCCGCCAGCTGGAATAAACTCCTCGCGAAGCGAGGATACAATACGGCGAAATCCAGTCCCAGAGCAGTTCCCGCGAATTCAGTTTCAGGTTCAAACCCACCTTCGAGATAAACTCTCGAAGTTTTTTTAGATCACCCCCGGCTCCGCCTGAAATCCAGTCCTGGAGCACCGTTAATGGCTCTCGCATTAGTTCGAACCGCATTTTCTCCGTCGTGTTCACGACCTTCTTTCTGCGCTCCAAGAGAGCGATCTTTTCCGAAAGCAAAGACTCCTTGCGAGCGTAATAATCCGCTCGATCCATCTCTCCTTCAATATACAAGTCTGCCAGGCGAGAAATTTTCGCCTGGATCAAAGTCAGCTCAGAATCAATCTCGGACAACTGCCCGCGTTCGCGGGATTCATTAGCCCAGGTCATGGAGTTCAATTCTTTGAATATATTCTCGATCCAATCTTCTGGAAGTGCGACTAGATTCATCACGTCTTCAAATTGGCTTACGAGTTCCTCTTCCCTAACGTAAGGCTGACTGCA
>DASWIV010000350.1:0-3589 GCA_036397475.1 bacterium | reverse complement strand
CGTTTGGCGCGAGAACAGGCGCGAGTGTTGTGATGCTCGGAGTGCTGAAAATTCTGGTTGGATTATTATTCGGAACGAGTATCGTGTGGTTGCTGCAGGTGTACCCAACTTCCATTTTCGCCCCCATGCTGCTGTACGCCGGATACCAGCTGTCCAGGGCTGCAAGGGATATGACAAAATGGAATGAATTCGCGGTTGTTCTGATCACGACTGTTTTCATTCTCTGGTTGAACACCTGGATCGGATTTCTCGCAGGTTGCGTGGCTTTTATAATATTAATTCCCGTCGTGAGAAGGGGGAAATTTGAATGAAGAGAATTCACATTGTCGGACGTAAAAACAGCGGCAAGACAACCCTGGTGGTTGAAATTGTCGAGGAGCTTGTCAGGCGTGGGATGAAGGTCGGGACAATCAAGCATACTCCTCATACACATGAACTGGATGTGCCGGGGAAGGATTCACACCGGCATCGGGTAGCCGGCGGCTTTCCGGCAGCAATTGTCGCGAAGGACCTAACCGCGGTATTTACTCCTACCGATCCGGATTCGAACTATTATGAAGTTCTGGAGAGGCATTTCGAAAATTGCGATCTGGTTATTGTTGAAGGCGATATCGAATCGCCGGAGCCGAAGATTGAAGTATGGCGCCAGGATACGGGGACTGTTCCGATTGTCCATGAACGGGGGGACATTCACGCTGTAGTTACGGATGATGAGATCGTAACCGCAGTGCCCGTCTGGGGACGGGAAGACATTGGAGCGATCTGTGATAAAATTCTGGCGATAAAACGGGGTTAAGGCTGCAGTTTCTCAAGGTCTTCCCTGGTATTGATATTCAGAAAGAGATCCTCATCGTCGAATCTTACCGCTCTGCTTGCCGTGGACTCAAAAAAATCCTGCACGCTTAACTTATCGTTCTCAAGGGCTTCAGTTAATTCAGTGAGAACACTGCGGTTAATAATCCCGAACAGATGATGGGATTTCTTCGGTGTCGAAGCGTAGACTACTTTTTTAGGTTCGGAATCGGCTGCCTTCAGCATGATTTCTATCGCATCAATTGTGATATTTGGCAGATCGCATGATATGAAGAACAAAGTATAAGATTCGGTTCTTTTCAAGGCTGCATGGATCCCTGCGAGGGGACCCTTTCCCTTAAATTCATCTTCCACGCATTCGAGTTCGAATTCCCGATAAGCCTCCGGCTCATTGGTCGATAAAAATATTTTCGGAATACCGGCGGCGAGTAATTTTGCGGCTATTTTTGAAAGGAGCGGACGTCCGTGGATCTCGATAAGCGCCTTGGGTGAGCCCAGCCTGCGGCTTTTTCCGCCCGCGAGGATCACGGCTTCGTCTGTTGTGTAAAAATCGATCATGTGTGGGGGTGGTGATCGTGCTCCCCGACCTTTTTACCGCACTCGCGGGTATCGCCCTGGATTGTCTGAATAGCGTGGGGAATTATATCGATCACAGTTTCCAGGGCATGCATCGCTCCACGTTCGCTTCCGGGGACATTGATTATCAGGGAGTTTCCCCGCATTCCTGCTACAGCGCGGGACAGCCATGCCATGGATGTCTGGACTCCGCCGTCATTTCTGATGAAGTCGGCGATACCCGGAATTTCCCTGTCGATAATTTTTCTTGTGGCTTCAGGGGTGACGTCCCGTGGTGCAAGTCCCGTACCGCCTGTCGATATTACCAGGTCGATATTTTCGCCATCAGTCCAGTGAATTATTATCTCGGAGATGCGGTCGATTTCATCCGGGACGATAGATACCTGCACAGGATCGAATCCATGGTCAGTAAGGAAATTTGCGATTTTCGGTCCCACAGTATCGACATTTTCCCCTGAGTATCTGGTGTCGGAAACAGTCAATACGGCAGCGCTATATGATTTCGATTTTGTCCCCGACACTCACTTCACCACCCTTTTTTACAATGGCGAATATTCCTTCCCTCGGCATCGGGCAGTCGCCGATCGTGTTCCGGATGTCGCATCCGAGGTGGCATGATTTTCCGATCTGTGAAACCTCAAGCTCGACCTCGCCAATTTTCATGGTGGTGCCGATCGGAAGTTCATTCAGAACAACGCCCTTTGTTGTAATGTTCTCGCCGAAATTTCCGGGCTCGACTTTAAATCCTTTATCGATTAATTTCTGATGGGTTTCTATTCCTATCAGTGAAACCTGCCGGTGTCCGAATCCGGCGTGAGCGTCGTTTTCCACCCCGTGATGCTCAATTAACTGGGCGGCACCGACATTCTCCTTGGATGTGCCCTTCATTTCACTTCTGCATACCGCAAGTATATCCGCAGTGGTCATTTTTACATATCCTCCCTCTGGTACGATCCGGACCGTCCGCCGGTCTTTTCAACCAGGCGGATCATGCCGATTATCATATCCTTGTCGGCGCTCTTGCACATATCGTAGATGGTTAGTGCAGCAACACTTACCGCCGTCAGCGCTTCCATCTCCACACCGGTTTTTCCCTCGATCGTAACTTTAGATTTAATTTCAATTCTGTCCTTATGCATTTCGAAATCAATTTCAACATGGTCTATCGCCAGGGGATGGCACAGGGGAATCAACTCGCTTGTCTTCTTGGCAGCCATAATCCCTGCGATACGTGCGGTGGCGAGGACATCTCCTTTTTTTGTTCCTCCGGACCTGATCAATTCTATAACTGCCGGTTTCAGGTGAACCGTTCCTGCGCTTACCGCGGTCCGAAAGGTCGGTTCTTTCCTGGAAACATCGACCATGTTGGCTTCCCCGCTGTCATTTATGTGAGTGATCTCTGTCATTTATCCACCAATCGACGACATCCCCGAACCGATGTGGTTCAGAGGACGGTCAGCTTTGCCTGAAAGGAATTTTACCACTGCCAGTGCGAATTCTTCATCCGGAGACTCAATATAATCGCTCAAATTCAGGACCGTATCGCTGTAAAGACACGACCGCACTTTTCCCTGGCAGTCGATCCTGAAACGGTTGCAGTCGTCGCAGAACGGCTCAGACACGCCGGGAATGAATTCGATTGTAGAATCAAGTTCGGAAATTCTGTAGCGGTTGACATGGCACCCCGGTTCCGGCTCGGATTCTCCCGACTTTTCGATCGCATAATATTGAGAAAGCCTGTCCAGAATTTCAATTTCCTTGGGGCCGTCGCCGGTAAAGGCTTCATAGGTATTGAACATATTTGGCATCAACTCGATAAACCTGAGCCGGTAGTTGTTTTCGGCAGTCCATTTAACAAACGCCATTTCTTCATCGAAATCCTGAAGCAAAACTGTGTTGATTTTGACCGGCGCCAATCCGGCGTCCGATGCCGCTTTTACCGCATTTTTAGTGTATTCCAGATCGCCCCCACGTGTGATCGAATTGAATTTTTCGGGGTTGAGGGAATCCACGGAAATATTAACGCGATTAAGCCCGGCGGTTTTCAATGCTGCGGATTTTTCGCATAAAAGGGTGCCATTTGTGGTCATCGCGAGATCGCCGATGCCTTTTATTTCCGATAGCATTGAGATGAAGACTTCGATGTCGCGGCGCAGCATCGGTTCGCCACCGGTTATGCGAATTTTGTTCACGCCGAACA
>DASWIV010000349.1:0-1959 GCA_036397475.1 bacterium | reverse complement strand
AGTGTTGCGCCGGGTTGAATAAAGGAACGTAAAAGCGGCGTCGAATTCGACATTTTCCACCAGGTCCAGTGTATTCATGAACGCCGGCTCGTCCTCACCCGGGAATCCGACGATCAAATCGGTTGACAGACGGGTATAAGGAAGTTTGTCTCGTATTCTTCCAACCAGGTCCATGTAATACTCGCGTGTGTATCCACGGTCCATTCGCTGAAGGATCTCATTATCCCCAGCCTGCACGGGAAGGTGAATCCAGTGGGAAAACGAATCGTGTGTATTCAGGACGTCGATCAATTCATCGGACACGTCGGACGGGTGCGAGGTCAAAAACTTGAACCAGATCCCGTCGGCTGCGAATTCGTCACGGACATCGGACAGGAGTTCTGGCAATCCATAGCCATCAGTATTCTCCTGTCCGTAAGCCGATACGTTTTGTCCAAGGAATGTGATAGAACGGACCCCTGCATTAAGGACATTTTGAATTTCCCGAAATATGATCTCGCGAGGACGGGAAATGAGTTCCCCGCCACGTGATGTCGGGACGATGCAGTAAGTGCACCGGTTAGCGCATCCGCGTACTATATTGATGAATCGTCCATATTTTTCTTCAGGACGAAGAACAGGCTCGGTCTGGATGGCAGCGTCACTTCCAACCAGTTCCGGCCACGTTTCCATTATCCGGGACTCGAAATGTTCCATTTCGGAAGACGGGATGACCAGTTTGACGTCCGAAAATCGTTTCGAGACCTCGTCGCCTCGAATCGACGCCATGCATCCGACCAGGGCGACACCGCCTCGAAGGGGGTACCCTGAGGCTTCGGCGAGAGAATGTCGTTTTTTAACAATATTTCCGATATAGGAGATAGCTTTTTCGTCTGCTTTTTCGCGGATGGTACAGGTATTTATAATGACGATGTCAGCGGACATTTCATCCTCGGAGCGTACACATCCCAGCCCTTCAAGGACCCGGGAATACTCGAGGCTGTCCGCGACATTCATCTGGCAGCCAAAAGTGCGGATGAAATAGGTCGGGGAGGTGGTCTCCACATTCTTATTCAACAGTTCGATACTCATAATAAAATCGGGCTCGACAGTATATCGTGAAACGCGTAATTACGAAACTTTATACCCAATACAATATCACATTACAGGGAACCGGATTGGCTTCATCCCGGTACTCTTTGTAATTATAAACCAGTATGGTTTATGATACGAGAAATTTCGAGGTGATATTGAGATGGAAGTTGGAGGCATAATTGGGATAATTCATCTGGTCCTGGTGGTCTGGATGGTCTGGGACATCCTGAATTCCCATCGCAGTTGCTGCAGTGTAGGATGCTGGATCTGGATTTTGTTGGTTTTTCCGGTGGCAGGTCCGATAATTTACCTTATCTTCTTCCGTTCGAGCAGACCATACATTGAATAACCCGGTAAAATCCGAGCGGTGGACTTCGCCGCGAATCAGGGCCACAGCTATAATTTTCAACATGGAGAATGAAATACTCCTGTTGAAACATGTCCGCGACTGGGGTGAATTCCTTGTGCTTCCTGGTGGAGGAGTCGAGGATGGTGAATCTGTGGAGTCAGCGCTGGAGAGGGAGGTCAGGGAAGAGTTGGGTGTAAATTGTATCGCCGGGAAACTCATAGCGGCGGGGGAATTAATCAAAGGCGACAGGCATGTCCTGGACCTTTTTTATCTGGCGGAAATTGACCGGTTCAGTGATTTTGTATTACAGAGAAGCGTAGGCATATCGCAGGCAGAGTGGGTAGGAACCGATCAAATCGGAGGATTATTTCTGCTGCCGTTCGAAATTGTCCCGATACTTTCCGCGCTTCCCCGGAATCCTCCCGATAAAATACAATCACTTGGCAAATACGACTTAATAAAGCGGGAAGATCTTCCCGATAACCTGTTCCCGGAGCAAAATGGCTGAAAGACCGCACAAGCTATCGGAACAAACC
>DASWIV010000348.1:0-4552 GCA_036397475.1 bacterium | reverse complement strand
CTTCCTCGACGCTAATCCCGAGCAATTGAAGTCCTTCGCCGAGACACTCAGCCACCTCCATGAAAATGTAACGCCTTGTCCAGTGTGCGGGAATCTATCCGAGCATGCCGATTTATGCGCTATCTGTGGCAACGCCCGCAGGGACCATCACATTATATGTGTAGTTGAGGAACCTATAGATCTCATAGCAATTGAACGCGCCCACGATTTCAATGGCGTATACCATGTTCTGGGTGGACGTATCAGCCCTCTCGAAGATTCAATGCCTGAAGATCTATCTATCGAATCCCTCTGCAACAGAATTAAAGACTCAGACCCCCAGGTCACAGAGATAATTCTTGCTACCAATACCGATGTCGAAGGCGACGCTACCGCGGGTTACCTGGTCGACCTTCTCCATGAAAAGTTCAAACACCTGACTGTAACAAGGATCGCGACCGGACTTCCCATTGGTGGCGAACTCGACTACGCTGACCAGGTCACCCTGATAAAGGCGATGCAGGGGCGGCGCGAAATTTGATTCCCGACCGGGGAGGGCTACATCATGGCATGGATAAAAGTTATCGACGAACACAAAGCCGACGGCTTACTGAAAGAAGTCTATAATTCCATCTGCGATTCCCGCGGTAAAGTCTCGAACATCATGAGGGTCCAGAGCCTAGATCCCGATTCCATGAAAGCGCACCTCGACCTCTACATGAGTGTCATGTTCGGCAAGGGTGGAATTACCCGCCGGGAACGAGAGCTCATAGGAACCGCAGTCTCGGCACATAACAATTGCTCCTACTGCATCAGCCACCACGCGATGGCGTTGAAATTTTACTGGAAGGATGAAAACGCGATCGTCGAATTCGTCAGCAATTACAAAACATACTCACTCACCGCAAAAGATAGGGCGATGATCGACTACTCCATTAAATTAACGGAAAATCCGTCTTCAGTGATTGAGTCCGACATCGAGAAATTGTGGAACGTCGGCTTTTCGGACGAGGAGATACTGAACATAAACATGGTCACCGGATATTTCAACTTCGTAAACCGCCTGGTCTCCGGCCTGGGAGTCGACTACACAAAGGACGAAGTCAAAGGCTATAAGTATTAGCGGGGCCGCGAATCAACAATCGGGATGATCTAACGGAAATTGAAGCTCCGGATCTAAAAAGACTTTCTTCTGCCATCAACCCCCCCTGATTCACAATTTTTTATAGAGCGTAACAGGAATTCCGCGTTCCCAACATTGACGTGGAATTTCATGAAAAAACCCCCCGACCGAATCCCCTGCGTTCTGAGTATACCCGGGCGTTTTGAAAAAACGCCCGACCGAAGTCGAGCGTTCTGAGGATGGGAGGGGGTATCTTTTCCGTCGTTTCTCTATACAGTTTGATACGTTTTCCCGGAAATTATTACAGAATAAAAATTTCTTTAAAGGCTCCTGTTCTCACCGGAATCCGTGTAAACCAGGATCACGCCATCAGGATATCCATCTGGCGCGCCATACGGGAACTTTTCACCAAGAGTATCTGGCTCGTAAGGGAAATAAGGCATTTCTTCCGGACCATTCTGATCCGGGCCATGGCCGCCACCGAATACTTCCGGAAGCAGAACCGGGATATCGTACGGCCAGTTGATTCCTGGGCGAACCCTGTAATTATCCGCGCCCTGGAGCCTGATGATATCGAATCCCATTGTCTGATCAGAGCCAAATGCTCCAAGAATGTAGTGTTCGTAATTCGTATACCGAAAATCACGCCTTGTCGGAGAACCAACCGATCCGTTGAACTGGTACATGTCTACCGGCCCTACAGACCTGTAAAAAAAGCTACCCTGGATGATCTCGATAGTCGGCTCGCCAACTCCGAGCTTCATTCCTCCGTAACCGAAGTAATTCTTTATCAGTGGCGGATTGTATTCAACGGTATTAAGGGTCTCTGTGAATCCTCCCGGTGTGAAGAACCACATGGGATCGTCCACACTGTTCGGCATTACCGTACCCTTCATCCCGAATCGCGGGTCTCCGGACGCCGGCACTGTGATATCTCCACCGGACGCCTGCAGGTAAACCCCGCCATTCTGCTCGTCTACAAACGCGTTTTTGGGATATGAATCGAGATAATTCTTCTGAATCAGCGGATCCGCCTTTGTGGGATCGCCGAACGGCTTGGACAGCCATACTCCCCACGAATTCTGATCACCGCCAACAAGGTATCCGGGATACTCCTTCTCGTCGACATAATATCTCTCGACTGCTTCCTGGATTATGTGAAGGTTCGCCTTGACTTCGGCTTCCTTTGCCTTGTTCCGCGCCTTTGTCATGTTCGGAATCACGAGCGCGGCGAGAATTCCGATGATGGTTATTACTACAAGTAATTCTACGAGACTGAATCCGCGTTGGAGCTTCATGCGTAATCTCCCTTTTGTTAGTCTGGTCTGAACATCCTCTATATCCTATCCTCAACAGCTATCCTCAAAAACCGCGTGCAACGGAGAGATTAATATTTTACTCAAGCTGATCGGGATTGGGAAGGGTGCAATAGCGTCAATTAGCTGGACGGTAGGTCCACGATTAAATTATCCCACGTGAACTCCACTTCGTCAAGACGCAGTCTTTCATAGATTAAAAATATAATATTGACCGGATTTAAGTAATAAAGTATACTTTAAAGTACAGATTGCACTGAGCCCCACTTATGCAATTGACCTGTTGCGAGTATTAATTAGATAGCGATAATATTTAGAATGGAAAAAAGAACATTACCCGTATTATTACCTGTTGCCTTAGATGTTATGCGGTGTTAATATAACCGCTCCATTTGAGAATTTTTTAACATGATCTTTATTTTTCCGACCGTTAAGGAGGCCCATAGTTATGGCCGACAAAGAAAACAAATACCCGGATAATGCGGACGGCAAATTTTTTGTTGATGATTCATGCATCGACTGCGATGTCTGCAGGCAGACTGCTCCGGATAATTTCCAGCAGAACGAGGATGGAGGGTATTCGTACGTTTTCAAGCAGCCAGAGAATGATGAAGAGGCTGAACAGTGCAAGGAAGCAATGGAAGCCTGTCCGGTTGAAGCTATCGGAGACGATGGCGATTAATCGATCCCGAATTCAATATATCGGATTATCAGCCCTCCCGTCCGAGGGCTTTTTTATTTGCCCTAAAATGAGTACCCCCGTCGGGCGACGGGGGATATTCAGGAGGTAGTGCAGGGAAAGGCCAATGTATTTCTTTTCGGGACAGCGCGACGGATATTCTCCTTCGTCGCTTCCCAAGTAAAAATTACCAGCTTATCAGCACATTGTCAACCCGTAAATTTTCTCCCGGGACATTTATTTTCATTTCTTTTTCGCACTTATTTTCCCGCATCAAACCTCATTATGCGCAAAAATGAACTCATCATCCTCGTTCCTGCTGAGGTATTGTCCTGAAATTTAGAACCCCCGCCTGGCGACGGGGGTTATAGGAGGTAGTGCAGGGAAAGGCCAATGTTTTTAATTCGCGGGTTCCCTCCGAACCCACATGCAATTTAACAAGGAACTGACCCCTTGTCAAGACCTAAATATTGTTTTCAGTTTTTTTATTTTTTTTACCCGTGTTTCGAAATATATCATTGCGGTGATATGCCATTAAATAACATTCTTTTTGTTATCGAAATCATCTTCTCCAGTTCTATGCTTTTCTTGCTGTATATCACGTGGCTTACCGTCGAATGAATGTAATTCCTCAGTATCAACGCCAGGAATTCAGGATCCAGTGATTCCTCCACATATCCCTGGGCCATCGCTTCCTTTACTATCTCGGAAAAAATTTTCAGGTATTTCTCCGTACCCTCGTAAATATATTCCCCGACTTCAGTGCGAACACCCCATTCTACACTCCTCGCCTCCCCGATATATATTTTATAAAAATCCTGGTTGTTGACATACAGCTTGATTAGTTCCTCGACCGCTTTCTCCATCTTGTCCCTGGCGTTTATCGTTTCATCCTGCCGGATATTGTCCGTCTGTTCCAGGATGTACGCGATATGCTCGGTGAAGATCGTCGAAAGGATTTCATCCTTGCTCTTAAAAAATGAGTACAGGCTTCCGACAGCGAATTCGCTTGCTTCAGCGATTTCCGCCATCGAAGTAGCCCTGTAGCCCTTGCTGGCAAACAGGTTTTGAGCCTTCGAGAGTATGTACTTTCGACGCTCGTCCTTTTCTCGCTCTCGGCGGGAGCTCATAAATTTATCCGGTGGACCCCTATCCTATGTCACTACTGAAGTATACCGTCAATTCAATAAAACTTGAAACTTAAACGGCAATAGATTTTTTTTTATTTTTTTCCGCCCGGACGTACAGACCAAATTTCAAAGCCCCGCTGTCAGCCAGGAAGTTCTTTCAGATTGCCGTATATCGTCCTTAGAACTTCGGATGCATGACTCAACTGGTCTTTGCCTAATCCGCTCCCCATCTTCTGGTACACCTTCCTGCTTACCTTTTTAAATATTTCGGCGAACTTCTTGCCGCTTTCGGTCAGGTACAGGCGTACCTGTCTACGGTCCTCTG
>DASWIV010000347.1:0-16265 GCA_036397475.1 bacterium | reverse complement strand
AGCTGGAAAGGGGCAACTCGTGAGGAGTTCGCCTGCCCCGAACGCAAGCCGGGTGTCTAATTTAAAAGGATATACTGAATGACGATTATTGACGATAAAAAAAATAAGCTTCTGGATTATTCCGGACGTCCCTGGAAACTTGAAGATTCGATGGAAATTCCCGACAAGGAATTCTGGCGAAAACAAATCAAGTGCAATTACGGATGTCCGATTAATACTGACGCGCGCGGCTATGTCAGGGCGATCGCCAACGGTGATTACGAACTTGCATATCTGATCGCGCGGGGCCCGAATCCTCTCGGTTCAATATGCGGACGTGTCTGCGGGGCTCCTTGCGAGACAGCGTGCCGGCGCGGCGATGTCGATGAGCCCATATCGATACGGGCTCTCAAACGATTTGTCTGCGACCAGTACGGTCCAGAATCGAGGGACGACGGCGGAAAAGGCTTGATTGAATTCCTCAAGAACGCCGCAAGAAAATACGCTCCAAGGCAATACGAAGATACACAGGAACTTCTTCCCCTACTCCAGGCAGTTTCAATCGGATCTATCCCTACCATCAAAAATAAATCGGTAGGAATTATCGGAAGCGGCTGCGCCGGATTATCGGCAGCGCACGATCTAGCCCTGCTGGGCGCGGATGTAACGATTTACGAAATGGAGCCTGTTTTATCAGGATTGTTAGCTATAGGTGTTCCGCAGTACAGGCTTCCGCGTGACCTTATCCAGTCGGAAGTCGATGTAATCCTTGAGATGGGCGTAAAAGCGATCACTAACTGCCAGGTGGGCAAAGATATAACTTTTTCGGAATTACGGGAAAAACACGACGCCGTTGTGATCGCTGTCGGGTTGAAAAAATCGGCGCGTCTCCCGCTCGAAGGAGTCGGCGCGCCTAACGTTTATGGCGGGGTCGAATTCCTGCGGGATGTCGCACTTGGAAACGCTCCTCCGATCGGACGGCGCGGGTCGAGGGCGATCGTGATCGGCGGCGGTTCAGTATCGTATGACGTCAGCCGCACAACAATGAGACAACTCGAGATGGATACTGCGCGTACAGCTCTAAGGGAGCCGGGAATAGCGGAAGTCCATCACTGCTGCCTGGAATCGCTCGAAGAAATGCCCGCCGAGGATATGGAAATTATCGAGGGCGAGGAGGAAGGCGTCATCAGGCACAATCGTGTCGGTCCCACCAGGATAATCAAGGACGTGCACGGGAATGTCACGGGTGTAGAATTCAAAAAATGCACCAGTGTTTTCAACGATGAAGGTCGATTCTCCCCTACATTCGATGAGGACGATAAATTTATCATTGAGTGCGACAACCTGTTTATCGCTATCGGACAGGCAGTAGACCTGAGTTTCGTCGATGGTGAAAAGGAAGGCCTGGAAGTCACCGAACGAGGTTATATCAAGTGCGACCCGGTAACCGGCAAGACCAGCGCTCCGGATATATACGTCTCCGGGGATTTAGCTTATGGCCCGAAATTGATCATTCACGCGATCGCGTCGGGTAAAAATGCAGCCCGTGAAATTTACAGGCAATTTACCGGCAACGAAATAACATTTGAAGATACAGAGCTCCATCTTGGTATCGCGGATTATGAACGCGAACCTGGCTACGAGCATCGCGAGCGGCAGGAATTCGAGACCGCTCCGGTTGAAGTAAGACTGAAATCCCACGGAGAGACAGTAGACCTTGGCTTTACGGAAGAACAGGCTCTTCTGGAAGCCGGACGATGCCTCGATTGTGGAGTCAACCCGATCATTGATGGAGATTTGTGCATTCTCTGCGGAGGATGTGTGGATGTTTGTCCGGAGTTATGTTTCGAGATCGTTTCGGTCGACAGGCTGCCACGCGAGCATGGGATGGGCGAAATAATCGACGCCCAGCTTGATGGGATGCCAGCCGAAGCGGCATCGGCGATAATTATGGACACAACAAGTTGTATTCGTTGCGCGTCCTGCGCGGAGAGATGTCCGACCGGGGCGATAACGATGGAAAAATTTATTTACAAGGAGTGCCCGTCATGTCAGAGCGATTCCCTGAGAAAAAAATTAAACGACGCGACTTCTTAGGGTTAATGGGAATGTGGACTGCCGGCGTGACGCTGGTGGCGTCCGGGCTTGGCATGCTCAAACTGGTCAAGCCCGTAGTGATCCCAGAACCGTCCGAGAAGCTACGGCTTGGACAGGCAGCCGATTTTTCACCTGGAATGGTGAAGACCATACCCAAGGAAAAAGTGCGAATCGAAGTAACCGACCAGGGAATCGCAGTAATGTCGCTGATCTGCACTCACCTGGGCTGCATCGTACGTGAGACCCATGACGGGTTTGAATGCCCATGTCATGGTTCAACTTACAAAAAGGACGGGTCCGTAACCGGAGGTCCGGCTCCACGCAGCCTGAAGTGGCTTGAAGTCAGCCAGACAATAGACGGGACCCTGATCGCAAACAAGAAAGAAGAAGTACCAATTGGCACGTATTACCACGCATAAAGGTGCGAATGAATGAGCTCTCAAGGAAGCAAGGCTTTCCTGGAAAACCTGAAACACATCCCACGTAATTTCTGGGATTCCTGGATCAAGACTAATCAATGGGTATCAAATCGCGATTTATCGTTCGCTGTCTTCTCAAATTTATGGCTGCACGTACATGCGACACGAATCCATCGACGAACACTCAAATTCGCAACCACACTCGGGCTTGGAATAGGCACGCTGGCATCATTTTTTATCCTCGCCATTACCGGTATTGTACTGATGGTTTATTACAATCCCGGTCTTGAACACGCGTACGAAAGCATAAAAGACATACATTATGTCGTGGCATCGGGACGGTTCACCAGAAACATCCACCGGTACGCCGCGCACGTGATGGTAATACTTGTCATGCTTCACATGTGCCGGGTTTTTTACACCGCGGCTTACAAAAAACCACGCGAATACAACTGGCTGATCGGAATCGCGTTATTCGTCCTGACATTGGGGCTTTCATTCACGGGATATCTTCTTCCCGGCGACCAGCTTGCTTACTGGGCTGCTGTAATTGGCAGTAACATAGCCGGTTCACCGACAGAGCTCGTAGATTCGATCACAGCGACCACCGGCCTTCAACTCCCCGATGTCGGAGCATTCGGAAGGCTTATACTTCTGGGAGCCAATGATGTTGGCCAGCAAGCGATGCTTCGATTTTACCTGCTGCATTGTATTGTGCTTCCCCTGGCTTTATCGGCGCTGGTCGCCCTCCATTTCTGGAGGATTCGCAAGGACGGTGGACTCGCCAAGCCCGGAATCGATCCTACCCAGGCGGGTAAGGGAGTAGATCCAAGAAATATCCCGCAATTAACTCCCGCGGAATCGCCGCGAAAATCATACGGATTAATGGCTATAGTCCGCGACAGGACTTCTATTACAAATGTGAATATCCACGAGACGGTACCGAGCTGGCCATTCCTGCTCAGGGCTGAATTGCTGGTATTCATGGCGGTTCTGTTGTTATGTGTGATACTCGGTTATTTCTTCGACGCTCCCCTGAAGGAGCTTGCGAATCCATCCCTGCCTGAAAATCCCGCGAAAGCGCCGTGGTACTTCCTTGGATTGCAGGAACTTGTTTCCTATTCAGCGTTCATGGGAGGAGTGGGAATTCCCACTCTCGCGCTCATCGGACTTGCGCTGATTCCTTACCTTGACCGGGAGAAGGAAGATGTCGGAGTCTGGTTCAGCGGGTCTGAGGGTTTGAAGATGACCTTAATGAGCATCGTTTTTGCCGCGGTGATGGCGATACTCGCGGTAGCGGTCCCGGTTAATTTCGGGTGGCTCAGAAACTGGATTCCGACCATCCCTCAGTTGATTGTAATATTTGTGAATCCCGGGACTATTCTCGCCCTTACATATATGGTTTACTCCCTTACGGTGTTGAAGGTGACCAATTCAACCCGGATGTCGGCTATTGCCCTGTTCAGCTGTTTCATCATAGGTTTTATCATTCTCACATATGTCGGGACATTCCTCAGAGGCCCCAACTGGGACTTCTTCTGGAGTTCCGCCGACTGGCCGGTGCATTAGGGGGGCAGGTACAGTAAATGGATCAGAAGAATTTCGATATACTGAACGAGAAAATTAAGGTCTGGCTTCTTATTCTCAGCTTCATTACCCTGATTTTCTTTGTTGCCGGCGCGTTACGGGAAAACGTATTCAACGAATGGCGGGCCGCCCGCACGGAATACCTGTCAATTCTTAATGATAAGGCCACTGATGAACTTGGCCAGAAGGTCGCTAATGAATTCAGCATGGACATCCAGCAGAATGTAGTGCCTGGTCTCGATGCTACCGACCGGTGCATCACCTGCCACGCCGGTATCGAAGATCCGCGCATGACTGATGTTCCCCAGCCCTTCATGGTTCACTCGGGGGATATAATCCAGAACCATCCGCCCGACCAGTTCGGATGTACAATCTGCCACTCCGGACAGGGTCGCGCCCTTACGTACAAGGACGCAAAGGGCCATGATGTATTCTGGGAATATCCGATTCTCCCATTAGAAGACGTCCAATCCAGTTGTATCATCTGTCATACCAATCTGCCCTATGCTGATGAAGAGCTGACGGAATCCGGTCAGGCACTGTTCACATCGAAGGGTTGTGTCGACTGCCATGCGCTTAATGGCACCGGCACCGATGTCAACGGCGACCTTTCCACCTATGGCATTAACCTGATAGGCAAGAACTGGTGGGAATTCCATCCGGACTATGGAACAAATGAAGACAGAACCCGCCCTCCATTCGGGATTTTAACTTCCGATGAATTACAGACATTGCAGGATTTCCTGCGCGCACAGCACGGAGCCGAAGATCTCTCCCGTGGTGAATACCTGTATACGCAACTGGGATGCGGGTCCTGCCATAAGATCAACGGCTACGGCGGTATTTTCGGTCCGGACATTTCCGAGGAAGGAGTTAAGCTCCACCAGAGATTCACTTACGATGGCATCGAGGGTGAACACACGGTTCCTAACTGGTTATACGAACATTTCATCGATCCTCAAAAAATAGTCGATGGAAGCATGATGCCGAATTACAATTTGTCAGAAAAGGATGCCGCCGACCTGACAACTTACATGCTTTCACTGCGCGGCAAACCGGAAATGCCAATCGAGTACATGCCCCTGGATTCACGGGTACTCGATCCGCAGGACGAGGATATTTCCGGACGGGCACTCTTCCTGAGATATTGCTCTTACTGCCATGGAATTAATGGTGAAGGCAATCCATCCACGAAATTCGGACATGTCGGCCCCGGGATATTAAACACCGATTATCTGAGGGTCACCAACGAAGACTTTATTCGCGACATAGTTCTGGAGGGACGTCCGGAACGCGACATGCCGGCGTGGAGTGAAAACCTGGAGCCGTCCGGCATTGAGTCAATCCTGGCTTACATAGAAGAGAACAGGCCTGACCCCGATGAAACAGGGCGATTGCCGGTCGGAACGAATCCGGACCTGGGAGAACAGACCTTCCAGGCAAAATGCTCAACCTGTCATGGCACCAATGGCGCCGGAGCCCTTGGTCCCAAATTAAACGATCCTATTTTCCTGTCAGTGGCCGATAACGAATTTATCTACGACACGATTATCCATGGCAGGCAGAATACACCGATGCCAGGCTGGTCGGACCTTTCCAGGGCAGAATTGTCAGGAATTCTGGCGATGTTCGATCGCTGGAGAGATGAGAACGGCGTGAGCGTCCGCGAATTACCGGACATCGCACCAGGCGATCCGGACAAGGGCTTACCGGTATTTTCCAGCCAATGCGCAAGCTGCCACGGTGATGTCGGCCAGGGTGGATCGGCTGTAAGCCTGCACAATAAATCTTTCCTTGAAATAGCGTCGGATGACTATCTTGCAGCGAGTATAGAGCGATGCGTAGATGGTTCAGGGGGATCGGTGCTCAGCAGGTTGTCGTCGGAAGAAATTTCCAATGTTGTGGCACTGCTGAAATCGTGGACCTACGAACCGATGCCGACCGATATCACCGATTTCAGGCCAGTCACTGGCGATCCGGTACTCGGTGAACAGATATTTGAAAATCAATGTCTGATCTGCCACGGTGAAAATGCCCGCGGAGCAATCTTCCCTGCTTTGAGTAATCCCGAGCTTCTCGCACAGGTTTCCGATGGTTATCTTGCGGCGACGATTGCGGTTGGACGTGGCGGAACCGCCATGCTCCCGATTCACATGATCCAGCCTGCTCCGGAAGATCCCGAGCAGAACCAGGAAAACCTGCGCAATGTAGTGGCTTATATCAGGTCGCTGGAGGGTCGGGACGACCTTGGACGAATCGCAACGACACTTCCATCCCCGGAATCAGAACCGGTTACAAATGAGGTTATTCCGGTTTTACAGCGCGAAGGCCACACTTTCTGGCTTCCCGAACAGGCGTCAAGTGTGTCGGGCGAGGTCGACAAGGTGTTTTATTTTATCGTATGGACCTCGGTTTTCTTCTTCCTTTTGATCCTGGGATTGATGGTAGGATTTACCATTAAGTACCGAAAACCGCGTGGCGGACAACCGTTGCCGTCACCTCATGAAAATGTCGCGCTTGAACTTCTTTGGAGCCTTGTACCACTGGCGATCATGATGGCAGTTTTCTTCTGGGGTACGGGCATCTACGAAAAAATGGTTGATTATCCGGTAATGAATCCGGATAAAGACCAATCGAATGTAGAGGATATTTCTGTACTTGCATGGCAATGGCAGTGGCAATTCACTTACCCGAGCGGCAAAAAGTCGGACGAATTGCATTTGCCGCCCGGTAAACAGATCCAGCTGACCATGACGGCACAGGATGTACTTCACAGCTTATGGATACCGGCATTCAGAAATAAGCAGGACCTCCTGCCTGGACGGTACACTTATATGACATTCGAATCGACTTTACCTGGCAAGTATCCACTGCTATGTGCCGAGTTCTGCGGACAGAACCACTCTACAATGACAACGATTGTACAGGTCCACGAAACAGTCGAGGACTACGTCACGTGGATAAATACGGATGAGTCGGAAGGAAAGCCTCCAGCGGAATTAGGCGAGGACCTCTTTATCAAAAATGGCTGTATCAATTGCCATGCTATAAACGATGACCCGAATGCCGCGCAAATTGGTCCCAAGCTCGCAGGCATTTACATGGAAGAAGTCCAGCTTTCGGATGGCTCAACTGCGATTGTGGATGATAACTACATTCGGGAATCCTTACTCGAGCCTAACGCCAAGATTGTCGCCGGGTATGGTCCGCTGATGACCACTTTCCAGGGATTGTTGTCGGACGATGACATATTTAACCTGATCGCCTACCTGAAATCACTCAGCGGAGTCGAGACAGAAACCCATGGCGAATCCGCAACGGAGGAAATTTCCGGGGAGGAGCCAGCGCAGGAATCGCCTTCCGGTGAAATCAGTGATGAAACTGGTCAAATCCCTGACCAGGAGATCCTTGATGAGGAAATTCCCGACGCCGCGCCGGAGGAAACCCCGGTCGAAGAAGAAATTGTGGAAGAACCTGTTGAAGAGCTCGCGGAAATTGATCCTGAGCAGTTGTTGAAGGATAAAACCTGCCTGACGTGCCATGCCATCACTTCGGACAGGGCTCCGGGAGTACTTGGCCCTTCCCTGTACGGGATCTACAACCATACCGTTAGACTGACGGATGGGTCGGAAGTTATCGCGGATGAAGCGTACATAAGAGAGTCGATTATTACGCCATCAGCCAGGATAGTGGAGGGTTACACAAACGTGATGGTTACTCCACCTTTGACTCCGGAAGAAATTGATATAATCGTTGAGTTTTTAAAATCCTTAGGGGGAAACTAGGACAGAACAATGACTACTTTAGATACAGTTCATTCGGGTGATCTGCCGTCCGGAAACGGCAGAAATTACCTGAACGCCAGCAGTGGTTTTGCGTCCTGGTTTTTCACGCTGGACCACAAACGCATCGCGCTTTTATATATGGCTTCCACAGTTGGAGCCCTGGCACTTGGCGGTTTATTCGCGATGCTGGTTAGAACGGAGTTGACTTCGCCGAACCGGGTACTAATGGACGCGGAAACATATAACAAGATGTTCACCCTCCACGGTTCGATAATGATATTCCTGTTCATTATTCCAAGCATCCCGGCAGTTTTCGGGAACTTCGCACTGCCGTTAATGATCGGTGCCAAGGATGTCGCTTTCCCCAAGTTGAACCTGTTAAGCTACCACATGTACGCTACAGGAGCGCTTCTGGCTGTGGTTTCTATCCTGCTTGGACCGGTCGATACCGGATGGACATTCTACACACCGTATTCGATTAAGAGCCAATCATCAGTCATCGTGATCATGCTGGCTGTATTCATACTGGGATTCAGCTCGATTCTCACGGGACTTAATTTCTTTGTGACGATCCAGAAAATGCGTATCAAGGAAATGACCTGGTACAAAATGCCCCTTTTCCTGTGGGCTTTATACGCGACTGCGATCATCCAGATTATCGCAACTCCTGTGCTCGGAATAACCGTACTCCTGTTAATCATGGACCGCCTCGGATTCGGAATTTTCAATCCGGCATTAGGCGGGGACCCGCTTCTGTTCCAGCATTTCTTCTGGTTCTATTCCCATCCCGCGGTTTACATAATGGTTCTTCCCGGAATGGGGATCATGAGCGAACTTGTCACCACATTCAGCCGGAAAACTATTTTTGGATACAAAACGGTCGCGTACTCCAGTATCGCTATCGCGCTGATCAGCCTGCTGGTATGGGGACATCACCTGTTTGTCGCGGGACAATCGGAACTGGTAAATATAATCTTCAGTTTCCTGACGCTTTTCGTCGCGGTTCCTACAGCGATCAAGATATTCAACTGGATCGCAACGATGTACAAGGGGGCTATTCAGCTTGACACGCCGATGCTTTTCGCTATGGCGTTTATCCTGTTATTCACGATTGGCGGATTAACCGGTGTAATGATCGCCATCCTGTCGGTCGACGTACATCTGCACGACACGTATTTTATTGTGGCTCATTTCCATTACACCATGCTTGGCGGACCCTTGATGGCATTTTTCGGCGGACTGCATTACTGGTGGCCGAAAATGTTCGGGCGCATGTATAACGAGGCAGCCGGACGGATATCGGCTGTCCTGATCTTCCTCGGAATGAACATCACATTCTTCACGATGTTCATCATCGGCAGCCAGGGCCAGCCACGGCGCACGTACACCTACGATCCGGGATTCACCGACCTGAACCGGATCACGACATTCGGTTCTTACCTGATCGGTATCGGATTCGTGATAATGGTTATAAATTTACTGAATTCCCTTTACTCGGGAAAGAAAACACCGGCGAATCCATGGGGTTCGTCTTCACTTGAATGGCAGACATCGTCCCCTCCCCCAACTGAAAACTTTACCAGCCCCCCCAAAATGCGGGAGCCATATGAATATTCTGATCTTGAGTACATCGACGACGACATTGGATTTATCGTAAAAAACAAGGATTAATGCGGCAAACAACGAGAAAGCTGACATGAGTAATACGGATACACATATAGAATACGATGATCACGGGCACAATCCGTACCTGCATCACTGGTTCGATACGGAAAAGCAGCAGTACACGTCGAACATTCTCGGGATGTGGCTGTTCATCGCTACAGAGATCCTGATGTTCGGCGGGTTATTCGTCTGGTACTCCGTTTACAGGACCAACCATCCGGAGATATTCCAGCATGCAAGCTCCCTTCTGAACAAGAACTATGGAGCCGCGAATACACTGATCCTGTTGTTCTCAAGTTTCACGATGGCGTGGGCTGTCCGCGCGGCGCAGTTAAACCAGACGAAGATCCTGAGAAATTGCCTTCTCGCGACAATCTTATGCGCTGTCGCCTTCATGGGGATCAAGGCAGTCGAATACACTGAGAAAATTAATCACGGGTACCTCTGGGGCAAGCAGTTTAATTACCAGGAGTATTACCATCATTACAACGAAGTACACGCGAGCGAACACGCCGACCCAGCGTCCCAGATAATAGGCCCGGAAGAAGATATACCAAAAAATATACACCTGTTCTTTGGAATATATTTTCTTATGACGGGACTTCATGGGCTCCATGTCATGATCGGGATTTTCATCCTGAGCTGGCTTTATTTCACGGCGGGACAGGGACGGTGGCATGCGAAGAATTTCGCTGTTGTCGATATGGTAGGGCTGTTCTGGCACATCGTCGACATGATATGGATATTCCTGTTCCCGTTATTCTATTTAATTGGCTGACAACGAAATTATAAGCTGAGGAAAATATAAGATGTCGGATCCATCATTGGCACCACCTCTCGAAATTCACGACCCCGATCGCGACGATCACGGGGTCGCGCACATTACTCCTGTTGACCTTTTGTTCAAGGTATTTCTTGCCCTGGTAGCGTTGACCATCCTGACCTGGTGGACGTCGGGACTGGATCTGGGAGGTTACGATGTAGTGGTGGCACTGGCAATAGCGACCATAAAGGCGAGTATTGTTGCCCTCTATTTCATGCACCTGTTGTGGGGCGAAAAGGTCTATGCCTACGCTTTCATATCCGCGTTAATCTGCCTACTGATTTTTATTGTCGGCGCTAATCTCGACGTATTCGAACTTCGCGGCACCATGATCATGGATTACGCTCCGGAAATCTCACAGGATTTCAGTGCCGATACCAGCACCGAGCAACCTGTACAAGAGTCGGAATAATTTCCTCACAATCAGAAGTACTGGATTTTCAGGTTCGGCAGTTGCTCCTGGAGTTGCGCGACGTTTTCCTCGTCCATTGAATAATCGATGTACAATTCATTTAACCGGGACATGCCATTTAGATTGGCAAGTCCTTCCCCGCTAAGTTCATTCCACATAATATAAAGTGTATTGAGCGATTTTATTTCCCCTATACCAGCAAGAGATTCATCGGTGATTTCATTGGAACTGATATCAAGTGTGGATAATTCATCGAGATTGCTGAAATTTATCAATCCACTCCCATTAATTTGATTCAGGCTGAGGTTAAGGGATTTCAATGATCCCATCCCGGACAGGTACCCGAGCGAGTTGTCGGTAATCTGATTCATGCTCAGGTTAAGGACTCTCAAATTAGTTAAGCCCTGCAAATGAGTGACACCTGCGTCATTTATCTGATTCACATTGAGGATCAGGGTCTCGAGGTTTTCCATGCCATCAAGGTACCTGAGCCCGTCGCCTTCGATCTGGTTCCATCTTAGATTCAGACTTTTTAACGCGGTCAGATTTTTCAACCGGGATAATCCGTCATCCGAAATATGGTTCATGCTCAGGTCGAGTTCTTCAAGCCAGACAGCTTCGTCGATATGCTCGAGCCCTTCATCCTGGATCTGATTGTTGCTCATGTTCA
Organism: bacterium; assembly: GCA_036397475.1. Classification (GTDB taxonomy): domain Bacteria; phylum JAJVIF01; class JAJVIF01; order JAPKYR01; family JAPKYR01; genus DASWIV01. The sequence goes on along the minus strand of DASWIV010000347.1, from coordinate 4,828 downwards.
GATACACCATATTTACCGCGGTAGTTTTGCCACCGACATTTTTCAGGGTGAGTTCATTATTGCTGAAATCGTAGAGCTCGACATTAACCAGGTCGGAAAAATAACCGAGATGCCCGTTGCGAAGTCCGCATCCCGGAAGAACGACTTCCTCGAGAGATGCCATCTTGCTGATTGACTCAAGGCATTCGGTGGATAAATCGATATCCCTGATCGTCAAGGACCGTAGCGATCCCACTCCAGACAGGTGCTTCAAGGCGAAGTTCAAATTCTGCACGCCATTGGGATGATCGAATTCAGCGCGCACAATCCCGTTCACACTCATTTCGATCCTGCCCCCGGCATTTTCAACCGAGCTCAGAATTGCCTTTTCCTGAATACCCGCGATCGTGGGAGGCAGAAAGAACAACATGAATAATATCCAGATGGCAAGCCCGATGGGAATAGCCCACCTGAGTGCGAGTTCGACAGGCGGTTTTCCCGTGTTCCTCAATACTATAAGGAGGTGATGCGCGATGAAGTCATGCGCTACTTCCCAGATCTCATCCCGTTCATCTATGCACCTGACCATCCCTTCATTTCCAAGGAGATTAAGGGTGCCCCTGACCTCGGAACTGGGAATCGCCGTTACGCTGGAAAGATATTCGATCGCGCGGGGAATTTTGGTTCCGGCATCCGAGATCATTACCTCCAGAATCTTGGGGGCGTGGTCCTTCAAATCCCGCCTGAAGACGTAATGCCGCAAATATTCGACCAGGAGGTTCTCATTCAGTTTTTTACTCACAGCCTGCGTGAGATTAGATGATTTTGAAATTATCAATCCCACCATGTTCAGAATAATTGGACGAATCAACCCTCTCGTTCCCTCGAAGCCGGAGATCTGTTCGAAAAGGGCATTCAGGCTCTGATCGGACCAGTCAATATTCGCGCCTTTCAGGAACTTCCTCGCGTGCGATTCTGTAAACGCTCCAACTTCAAACCAGTTGTCCCTGTGTTTGAGAGAGGGTAAATTTAATTCCTCAAGCATGGGAAGATAATCGGTCCTGAGCGTTAGGAGAATTACAAGGTTTTCAATCGGATCGTCGATTATTGAATCCAGAAATTCTCCCATCTTTTTCATGCGGTCGGGAGCCCGTTCATGGATGATAAGCAATTCTTCAAACTGGTCGAAGATAATGACCATCTTTCCGCCATATAATTCGAGAACGGATTTTTTCAACATCGACCTGATCTCAGGAACATCGGGGGATTTTTCAACTATCTCCCCGGTGATGCCTGCCAGCTCCCTTGCCAGCGCCAGCATTGGATTTCCATAACTTCTCACATGTATGGCCCTGCCGGGAACTTCGCCGGTTTCGAGTTTCGGACTGACGTACGCGTTCAGTATTGATGATTTTCCCGTTCCTGACCTGCCGGTTAAGTACATCAGTGGCTGCGGGGAATCCATTATCCAGTTCAGGACTTTTACGTGCGCCTGGTCAGCCCTGAATTCATCCATGTATTCCGGGATCGTGTCGAGAGGGTAAATTTTGAAATATTCGGGATCCCTGACCGAGATCGACTTCCCTTGCTCATGCATCTGTTTCCTGCGCTTTCGGAACTGTACCTGGGAGATTACCTCCGGCAGGATGGCTATCAATGGAGCAAGGACAAGGAAATATCTTATCCATTTATTAGCGCCGGCGACTTCATCGAGTCCGTCAGGAAGGATAAAAAATGTGGTGAGGGAAACGGCAATAGCGGCAAAATAAATTAGCCAGGATCGCTTGTATGCCTGAACCTGCTGAATAGGCTGCGCGAAAAGTTCCGATTCAACAAACGCTCTCTTCCCGCCGCGCCCAGCTTTGGATTTACCGATTCTTTCGGTGACTCCATTGACCAGCTTTTTCAGGTTACCGCTATCTTCCCCTGCATGCGCATTGACCCAGTTTTTTGTCCCGAGAAAATACTCCATCTCTTCCGACGGCCTCACATGATCGGTTCGATATCCGAGGATCGGGATTTTATGGTTGAATGCAGCGTTTATTTCGCTGGAAACATGCTCGGACCTGACCGAACTGCTGGAGACAATAACGACAAACGCCCTGGATTTTTTAATCGCCTGTATTATGGCTACGGGGAAACTCACACCGGCGTCGAGGTCCCGAGGAGCCATCCAGCATTTATAGCCTGCAGATTCAACGGCGTCGCAGATTTTCCCGGCATCCGCCTCGTTATCCGTCGAGTAACTGATAAATACGTCATGGGCCATTCAGAATGCCTCAAACAGGTCGTTTAATGAACGTTAAATAATATCACATTAAACCAGACCTGTTCGAAGCGCTTGCCCGGATATCAATTTAAATCCCTGACACATCTCACGTAATTATAAATACTGATCACATCGCCCTGCGGACCATGCCCAAGGGGAAACGCGGACGGGTCTCCGCTTTTAGGATCGCTGCGTTGAGCTCCCGCACCTTGGACATCCATCAGCACATAATTTCCGGATTCCGGGGGAACCTGAGTTCAAACTTTCTCTACAGAGACTCCATCAAGGACCTTTCGTGCAAGTTTTGCCTTTCCGATTGTAAAGACATCGACTCCCGGCGCTTTCGCGACGTCTCTAAGATATACGAGAATTTCCTGTGCTACCTTAATGCGTTCCTCCTGATCTTCGCTTGCCGAGTTCAGCCTTTCCTCGAGCGCCCCTGGGAAATACATCGGATCTTCGCCTTTTTTCGATTTCACGAAATTAATGGTGCTCCTGTCCGGAATCGGAACGCCGGCAATTACCGGAACATCTTCCCCGAGAAATTCATGCAGGTCTTTCCTGAACTGCGTGTACGAGTATTTGTTTGTCTCCCCTTCCCAGAAAGGATCGAAACACATCTGTGTTATGAAAAAGTCGGCGCCGTTTTCCCGTTTGACTCTCGCGATTTCAAGTTCCTTATCCCTATTTTTGTATTGGCTGACCACAGCACCGATGCAGAAATCGGTCGGGGTACACTGGCGACCGTACGGGTCAACCCCCATGTTCATATCATGGATTGCCCGGACCAGGTCGGATGAGTAGCGGTAGCTTCCGCCGTGATATTCGCCATCACCGCGCATTACAAGGAAATTTTCAATTCCGAAATTCGAGCTGCCAAGAATCCTGATGAACGGGAGTTCCCTGATCTCGCCAAATTCCATTATCGTGATATGCGCGAGGAATTTGGTCTCGACGGTGTGACGAACGCTTAACGACGCGGCTGTATCGAGTGATGTGCACGCGTAAGCTTCTTTCTTCGAAGTCAGGCTGATGAAATCACACAACGGCTGCAGAGACGCGACACTTTTTTCGAGCTTGTCGAGGTTCAGCTTCTTGGGCGGAAGCAGCTCGACAATTGTCACGAATCTATTCTCAGCTATGTAGTCCGTTACCTTCATCCGATATTACACAGGCTTCTCATGTCCAGAGAATTGCTCAATTCACAAATTAGGACTCCCGGGAATAATAATTAATGCCGTTTACACAATATAACACATAATAATTAGCTGAAATTGAAGATTCACTAAAATATCTTCATTAGGCGATAATTTATATAAAAAATCTCCAGTTTTTTTCTGGAGATTCATCAATTCTCGACAATGAGGAGTTATTAAGCTGAAACGCGGGCTTCTTCCATGCTCTTAATAATCGCGTCCGCCATTTCGGCTGTACCGACAGCGGTCGGGTCGTTCCGGTCAGGTTTCATATCGTATGTGACGTCCCTGCCTTCAGCGATAACAGAAGCGATAGCGTTCTCGAGCCTCTGTGCGGCATCCGTCTCGCCGATATACTTGAGCATCAGCATTCCGGATAAAATCAGGGCTGTCGGGTTCACCTTGTTCATGCCCTTATATTTTGGAGCGCTCCCGTGTGTCGGTTCGAACAGGGCGACCTGGTCGCCGATATTCGCACCGGGCGCGACACCAAGTCCACCAACCAGTCCGGCGCACAGGTCGGACAAAATATCTCCATAGAGATTGGGTAAGGCTATCGTGTCATAGATCTCTGGCTTCTGGACAAGCTGCATGCACATATTGTCGATTAGCCGCTCCTGGTATACAAGGTGCGAACCTGTACCGTCTACTTTTCCAATAAGCTCGGGATCAGGCTCGATGCCTTCGGCCAGCGACGGATCCTCAAATTTCGCCCCATAAGCAAGCGCTACAGCCCGCGATTGGCGATAAAACAATCCGTCGGTATATTTCATGATGTTGGCCTTACAGACCGACGTCACGATTTTCCTGTTATTTTTAATGGCGTAGTCAAAAGCGAAGTTCACTATCTGGCGCGTTCCGGTTATGGAAATAGGCTTGATGGAGATCGCTGAATCTTCGCGGATCTTCCCTTCAGCCATGTAAATTATTCGTTTCGCTTCGGGAGTATCGATATCCCATTCCACTCCCGCGTAAAGGTCCTCGGTATTTTCCCTGACAACGACGAGATCGACATTGGAGTATTTTGAGCGTATACCGGGATAGTATTTACAGGGCCGCAGGCATGCGTAGAGGTTCAGAATTTTCCTCAGTGCAACATTAACCGACCTGAATCCATGACCGATAGGTGTGGTGATCGGACCCTTCAGGGCTACCTTGTTGCGGCGTATGCTTTCAATAACCTGGTCGGGAAGAGGCGACCCATGCTTAACCATTACATCCACACCGGCTTCCTGGATGTCCCAGTCAATCTCGACACCGGTTGCCTCAATTACCCTCTTCGCGGCTTCTGTCTGTTCCGGACCGACACCGTCGCCCGGAATTAACGTAATCTTGTGACTCAATTTTCTAAGCTCCTTTATCTTCTTGAAAACAAAATACCGGA
>DASWIV010000346.1:0-4679 GCA_036397475.1 bacterium | reverse complement strand
GCGGACAACTTTACTATGACGGCGCGAACGCCAACGCCATCAGCGAAATTGCGCGTCCCGGCGATATGGGTTTCGACGTGATTCACCTCAACCTCCACAAAACATTTTCAGTCCCCCACGGTGGAGGCGGGCCAGGTGCCGGACCGGTCGGTGTAAAACAGCATCTCGCGAAATTTCTTCCGAATCCAAGGATCGAGGAAGATATCGATGGATATTTATCGTGGGTTTACAAGCCCGACTCGATCGGACGAGTTAAACTTTACTACGGTAATTTCCTCGCACTGGTCAGGGCTTATACATATATCAGGCGACTTGGAAGGCAGGGGATAAGACGTATGTCCGAGTCGGCTGTCCTTAACGCGAATTACCTCCGTGTGAAAATTCGTGATTTTCTTGAAGTACCGTACGACGATCTGTGCATGCACGAGTTTATTGCGAGCGCTGGAAAACTTAAGGAAGAAACCGGTGTCTCCACAATGGACATCGCCAAAACCCTCCTGGATTTCAATACTCATCCTCCGACCACTTACTTCCCGCTGATCGTCAAGGAAGCGTTAATGATCGAGCCGACGGAGAGCGAATCGAAAGAGACCCTCGACAGGTTCGTGGAAGTGATGAAAAAGATCGTGGACCTCGCGCATTCAGATCCCGATTACCTGCATGGCGCTCCGTATCATACGCCCGTGCGGCGCCTCGACGATGTTCTCGCCGCACGAAAACCGAATGTCTGCTTCGCCGATTGGAGATGCACATAGGATGCAGTCATCCGACCCCGGTAAATTTCGCCTTATAATACAGGATGATCCAGGCGACCCTTACTACAACATCGCGCTTGAAGAGGCTATTACGAGGGAAATTCATTACGGGTACTCCCCTCCGGCATTGAGATTATGGCGTTGCCGCAGAAGTGTCGTAATGGGCTCGGGAAGGCGCATACACGAGGACCTGTTCATTCAGAACATACATGACGATGAAATCCCCCTGATTCGCCGTACATCGGGTGGCGGAACCATCGTTCATCATCCGGATAACATCTGTTATTCTCTTTACTTCCCATTCTTCAGGCAGGAATTGCAGCCCCGGCTGAAAATCAAAGAGTCTATACACCTGTTATGTGGTATCATTATATCAGCCCTTCAGAGATGCGGATTTGATGCCGATATATCTGATAGGGGAGATGTACGGATTGGTGACCGGAAGGTATCCGGTACCGCTCAACAAAGAACTCTTAAAGCCATGTGTCATCACGGCACTATTCTGTTTGAATCTCACATAGATGAGATGGAGCGGTACCTGAAAATCCCTAAAGAGCGGAAGTCCTCCCATAGGGATTTTGTCACCGGCCTCCACTCCGAAGGATTTAATGACCGGAGCAAACTATTTAAAGCGATAAAAGATGCAACATCCGATTCGCTGAAAGTGAAAATTGAACCGGGTCAGCTTACGGAAGTCGAAAAGAGCAGGGCAAAGAAGCTGGTTGAGAGCAGATTGAAGAAGGAAGAGTGGACTTATAGGCTGTAAATAACATTTAAGAAGAGTGGTGGCGGAGGTGACGTTATGGGTATTAATGAAATTAATGACATCAACAGAGAATCCCTCCTCACAGACCGGCTTGAGAGGCTGCGTCGCACCAAGCGCAGCGAAAATGAAGATCAGGGCGGAAAAAACCAGCCTTTCCAGGAAATGTTTGAATTTTCCAACCAGGAAGAACTCGACGATGATAAAAAGCGTCCCCTGGCGAATCTTCCATTGAATGAGAATCCTCCTCCTCCAGCGACACCGCCACGGGTGCTGTCCAAGGCGGAGATAGAGGAAGTCCTTAAAAAGAAGACCGATATCGCCCCTGGAGAATTGATAGATATCGAAGCGTAAACCGGGAGCTATTTTTTATCTCGGAGATTTTCAACTAAGGCGGATAATTTGTTTTGTAAATCGGACAGGCGATTGAAAATATCGGAGGGCAGGTCCGATTTTTCCTTTTCCAGGTTTTTAAGGATCTCGAAATCAGAAATGAGACGTGGGATCGTGTACTGGAAATCGGAGATTAAAGAGCTTTCTATTTGATCTGTCTGATCACCAAGTAATATTAAAAATTCACCAAGCGCTGGAGAAAGCTTATCGATTACCCCGACAAGGGCGCTGAATTTTTCCTTTTTGACCTTCTTCCATTTAACTTCAGATTCAGGCGTCCAGATTTCGAATGCTGAATCGATATATGCAATTATCTCTTTTGAATTTGAGATAATTTTATCCGGTGACTGGCTTGCGTTTTTTTGCGGCACATCTTGAGGCTTGTTAATTTGCCGTGATACGGACAGCCTGTGTGCTGCGAATACTGCTACCAGTGTAGCAATTCCGGTAAGTACAGCGGCAACAATTCTAGCAGTCGAGTCATCCATGAGCGATATTTCACCCCTCCCTCAGGGAGGGGATGGTGGAGGGTCGAAGTGAGTGTGATTTACTCTCTTTCGCACTCCTTCTTTATCTCAATCACAACACCCTCCAGATTATTTTTTACCTCATCATCCGAAAATCTCAGTATGCGGAATTTATTCTCTATGAAATATTCATCCCGCAACCTGTCATTCATTTCGACATCTTTATCAGAATGATGAATCCCATCTACTTCTACAATTAACTTCTTTGCATGGCAATAATAATCCACAATATATGGTCCAATAGTTTCCTGCCTTCTGAATTTATATCCTGTTTTCATACCTCTCAGTTCAGACCATAAAATACGCTCAGGCAAAGTTGAATCCTTCCTGAGTTTCCTTCTGATTGGCGTATGATCCGGATTGAACCTCATTACTTCGACCCCCCTGTAATCCCCCCTGAGGGGGGATGGATTATTTATCAATCCTTCCTTAAGGAGAGGATGGAGGAAGGATTTAAAATTATGGCAATATTGATATTATAATTTACTTAAGTTGCTAACCACCACCCAGAATCCCACCTTAGAAAGGTGGAAAAATTATCACCCCTCCCTCAGGGAGGGGATTGGGGAGGGTCGAACCCTCAAACCTCCTCTACAATCCTGTGCTCTATCCTCTTAAACCACCAGTAACTCAAAATCAAAAATACCGTCATCACCACAAACAGTAACCCAGCTACCCAAACCTCGATCTCGCTCCACCCGCCAAGCAGGCTGTACCGGATATATGGAATGATCCACGCCAGCGGATTCGAAAAATAGATCTTGCTCAGTATCTGGTTCCGGATAATCTCGAACTGGCCAAGCTGCGCATATGTACTCAGCAATTTCCCACGCACAAGCGATACCGAGTAAATGATCGGCGTCGCGAAAAATAAAATTGTCAGGAAACTGTTCAGGATCTGCTCGATATCCCTGTAATAAACATCCGCCACACTGATCACCAGCGACAATCCCATCGTCAGGCAGAACAGGATATAAAACATCACCGGAAACCAGATAAAACTCAACGCAGGCTGGTATCCGGTTATCAAAAGAATGATAAGAAAGATTCCCAACCCGAACAGGAAATTCACGAACTCGCTGATCACTGTAGCGATCGGAAGAACTTCCCTGGGGAAATACACCTTTTTGATCAGCGAATCGTTCAGTATAAAAATCGGCGCCGACTTCGCGACCGCTCCCTGGAACGCCATCCAAGGCCACATGCTGGCGATCAGAAATATCCCGTAGTTCAATTCACGCCCGTTCAGCATCGGGATATCGCGTCTCATATCCGGCGCGAGTTTCGTGAAAATGATCCAGTACAGGCACATCAGGATAAGCGGATTCAAAAAGCTCCACAGGAATCCCAATGTCGAGCCCTTGTACTTGACCTTCAGATCTCTCAGCACAAGATTCCAGATCATCTCGCGGTATTTCCACAGCTTTGTTACATGTGCTACAAGCATTTATTTACAGGATGGGTATTTTACACGTGGAAGGGTGAAGTGTCATTCTTAAGAATCATCAGCCTTGGATTAAAGACCAAAATCATCAATTCAGTTTTATCAGAAAATTGCCAGTACGGATTCGGGCAATGCTTGATCAACATCGGGATTGAAAAAATTGTTAAGACCAGATTGGAAATAAGAAAGACCCTCAACCTGTCAGGATATTTTACGACTATCGAATATCCGATCCCTTTAAGCAATATAAGGGATGCAAAGAAACCGGCAATTACCAGGAATGAAAGAAGAATAAGCAATAATATGTTTTCATAATGAGCGTACGGGATAAAATACAAAGCCGCGGTAACCGCCATTATCGCCAGGACTGCTGGAACATTGTGCCAGACTGGCATTCCCATCCTTTGAAAAATAGCGAGAAAGGCAGCGGTCATTAACCCAATCACTGCAAGGCTCCAGATTGACGAAAGGAAAAACCAGGCAAAGTAAAAGACGTACGCAGCTATTAGTATAATTCCCGCATTCAAAAGCAGTACCGTTATCGATTTGATGAAACAATCCCCGAATCCGGACTTGAACATGATCGAGTAGACAATCAGGTCTGAAAGAACTAAAAATGCGAGGTACCATCCGCCGGTTTCAAACGTCAGCATCCCGATGAGTTATTGTCAAATGTTGTGTATGACCCATCAGGCGGCGGCTCCTTCTGCTATCACTCCATCCCTGAATTGAACTCCTGAAATAATTTTCGGTAAGAGATCTGATCCATTTAGCGATCTCCATCGCCTCGACGCCGA
>DASWIV010000345.1:0-5484 GCA_036397475.1 bacterium | reverse complement strand
GAGAAGCTTTTATCCCTGTAAAGGCCTTTTGTTTCCATCAGGATAACGAGCTCGACATCCGCGCCGTCGAGATAGCTGAGAAGATCCCGGGCGAGTAGGGAACTGGCAAGATCTTTATCTATGACGACGTCGACCTGTTCGAATTTTCTTCCGTGGTCCTTTTCTTCAAATACCGGAATACCGCCTCCGCCGCAGCAAATGGTTACCACGCCGGCGCTGACAAGGCGCGCAATATGCTTGAATTCCTCGATCTTGTAAGGTTCAGGTGAAGGTACAACACGGATGAATTCGGATTTGTCGTCCGACAGGAGGAATCTCACCCCGCGGGCTTTCATTTCCTCAAGTTTTTCCGGATCAGCAGGAAGCCACGGCCCCACTCGTTTGACATATTCGTTATCGGAGAAGTCATTTTTTGAAACATAGACGTGGGTGATGATATTCGCGACGTCGGTGTCGGAGAGTTCGGGGTGATTTTTCATCTCGCAGACGATCCAATGGCCGAGACGTCCCTGCGTGTTGGCGACGCAATCGGCGAGTCCAAGCTCGGCGATCCCGGCGTGGATGTGGGCCTGGTAGGAGCGGATAAGGTCGATTCCGACCTGTGGACCGTTGCCATGGGTGAGCGCGAATCCGGCGTATCTTGAGAGGGCTGGAGAGAGCTTGTCGATGGCGGTGCGCAGGGCAGCCATCTGGTTGTCCGGAGTGGCGGGTTTTCCACGCTGAAGGATAGCGTTTCCGCCAAGGGCGATAACCCCGAATTTTTGTTCCATTCCGTCCAGGTAAGTCATGTGAAATCTGGATGTAATGTACCTTATTTGAGTCGAAAACGCATGTGATGTGGCTAGGTTTAGTAAGGTTTCCCCTCAGAATATTCAGACGAATCATCAGTATTATCGGCGGTCGCCAGTTTCAATCCGATCGATATTGCTACAGGCGGAAGCGGAACCTATTCGACCTACCATGTTGAAATAGACGCTGACGCAGTCGGCGGAAACGACGGGAATGCTTACTGGATCATTGGCGAGTATTCAGCCCTGGATTACGGCAACGATTTTAACGCACCTGAAAGCACCGGTGGGGATCCTGTTGCCGCATTCTTTGGTTTCCCGCTATTTGTAGCTGATACGCCGTACAATCAGCCCCCAGTGATCTCAAGCGGTGTCGATGGCAACGATCTGCCATTCCGCGGTGATATGGAATCATATTCCGTAACCGCTACCGATCCCGATGAAGATCCTCTCACCTATGCGTGGACATTATCTTACTCCGGATCAGGCGATCCTGTGGATGGTTACGATGGTGTCAGTGGCGACGGTGTGGGCGGACTTGATATCGACTGGGATTCAGTCTCGGGCGCACAGGCGTATGGTTCGGAATTCAATCTCGATTGTGTCGTATCGGATGAATCACTGGATACATCGGCTGATACCCTTGCGACAACAAACGTTACCTGATAAATGCAAATAAGACGCCCCCGGATCTCCGGGGGCTGTTCTTATTTCTTTAAGTCTGATTGTTTTTAAAGGAACGGATAAATTTCGAACTTGATCTCGGATTCGACCTTTTCCGCCGGCTCTTCCCAGTCGGCGACAATCTCAACCTCGGTGCCGATATCAACCCAGTCGTAGAGCCACTCGGCGTCCTCATGGCTGAGCCTTATGCAGCCGTGGCTTGCCACAGAGCCGAGATGCCTGAGGTAACTCGTGCCCTGCAACGCGTGCATTCCATACAAGCCATCAAGGCTGATTGCCATCCATGAAAGCATGACAGCGTCGTATCTTTGAGAGTAAGCGCTGAGTGCCTGGTTTCTGACCTTGTAGTGTCCGACCGGCGTGCGATGTCCGGGTACACCGGTGGATACCAGAAAATTCTGAACGATCTCATCATCTTCGAACACCCACATTTCCTGGTCGGTGAGAGAAATTAAAATATGTTTGACGGGGGGAAGGTCCTCATTTATTTTAACGAGAAAATCGTGTTCAACACCAACCGGAAGCTCGAGGCTGTCAGTGGGTGAATTATCGAGATCGAGGGTTCCGTAGGGATTGACAGTGTAATCGTCGGAGACGATCAGGTCTTCGGGATCTGAGGTTTCGTCAGTGGAAGTATTTTCACTTGAAGCCGGGGGAGGTTTAGAGGCTTCATCGGTGGAATCCGACTCAGCCATTGCCTTGAAATTCGGTACCAGCAGCACGAGTGCCACCGAGAAAACTACAGTCGCTATTAGTAAAAGCCATTTATATTTATCCATGATAAGCTCCTGGAATCTATTCGATCATTGCCGTGCATAAGCCCGTCTGTTAATATTTTCGACATTTACGAACAGCACTTGTTTAATCATTTATAAACTAAGCAATTAAAATGCCATTTTTCAGGCAATTTACCGAGCCATTCCAGAACCTTGGTTTGATTGTATTAAAGAAATCCGAAAACCGTGATGAAAAAAGTCGAGGAAGACGTAGGGGGGGACGTCTACACTCGACCATTAACCATATACCACAGGATTTCAGACCTTGTCAACATAATTATAAAAATAATACATTTCGTTAAATTTCCCGGGAGTTAATTAATTAAGATTAACTTCCAGGGTCGGGAAACAGCATTGCTCAGACTTTTTTACGCAATTGACCTGCCGGATGTTCTCAAGTCCAGGCTTGAGAAGGTGAACGCCCAGCCTGGAATTTTCGGCAGCCATGTGAAGCCGGTAAAGGGTGCGTCATTTCATCTTACCATGTTATTTCTCGGAGACCAGCCTGAAGGTAATCTCAAGGCACTCGGAGAGGCTGGAAAAAATTCAGTTTTAACTGCGCGTCCATGTGATCTGGTGATTGGAAAGGCGGGATTTTTCCCTCGAGTGTCATTTCTGACACTGACCGGGGATATAGAGACGCTTGCATTTATATCCATGAATCTTGCGGTGGAATGCGAAAAATACCTGGAAAAACCGGAGACACGTCCGTTCAAGGCGCATGTGACAATTGCCAGGCACAAGAAGCCTGTAAGCAGGAGTGAAAAGGAGACAATTACTGAAATGTTCAGAGAATTCGAAGGAGAAAGGATCAGGATAGAGGGGCTGGTCCTGTTTAAAAGCGAGTTGACCCGGTCGGGTGCAATATATACAATTCTGGAGAAATTTCCATTTTCGGGCTGATTTTTAAGGAAAAAAAGCTGAAGATGGCTTGATATTATTACTAAACTTATGTATTGTAGCTGAAATACTGAGAAAAAAATCCTTCAAATTGATATATTTCTGTCAGTTTAGGATGATTTGAAACGTACTATAGGTAGAGGGACCCAATAAAGAATAAATACCGGAGATCGAAATGTCCAAAGAACAGTCAGAAACGAGACAAAAATCACTTGAGATGGCGATGAGCCAGATCGAGAGGCAGTTTGGAAAAGGATCTGTTATGCGGCTCGGGGATGAATCGTCGAGAATTCGTCCTGATGTTATTTCTACTGGAATTCTGTCGCTGGATATTGCGCTGGGGGTGGGCGGAATTCCAAAGGGAAGAATTACAGAGATATATGGAAGCGAAGGTTCGGGAAAAACGACACTCGCGCTTCATATTATCGCCGAATCGCAGAAGATGGGTGGTACGTGCGCGTTTATAGACGCGGAGCATGCGCTGGATCCTTCGTATGCATCGAAAATCGGCGTCAAAACCGATGAGCTTCTGATCAGTCAGCCGGATACGGGCGAGCAGGCACTGGAGATCTGCGAGATGCTGGTGAAGTCGGGTGCGGTGGATGTGGTCGTGATCGATTCAGTCGCGGCTCTTGTTCCAAAAGCTGAGATCGAAGGAGACATGGGGGATGTGCATGTCGGGTTGCAGGCAAGACTGATGAGCCAGGCGATGAGGAAACTTACGGCGACGGTGCATAAAACGCATGCGCTGATAGTTTTCATAAACCAGATGCGCGACAAGATCGGCGTGATGTTCGGAAGTCCAACCACGACAACAGGCGGCAGGGCGCTGAAGTTTTATTCCAGCATCAGGATTGAGGTAATCAGGATAGGCAGCATCAAACAGGGGACAGATGTTCTGGGATCCAGGACGATTGTAAAAATCGTGAAGAATAAGGTCGCTCCTCCTTTCAGACAGGTAGAGTGCGATCTGATATATGGAAAGGGATTGTCGAGGATCGGGGATCTTCTGGATATCGCTGTCGAACATGATATCGTGAAGAAGTCGGGATCGTGGTTCTCATACGGCGATGAAAAGCTTGGACAGGGCAGGGAGAATGTGAGGGATTTCCTCGCGGAGAATCCGGATCTGATCAAGGAGATCGAGACGGCAGTGAAGGAAGAGCTTGGGTTCATGGAATATTCGGAAAGCGATCTCGAGACCCCTCCGGTGGAAGATTTTCCTGATATTAATGAAGAATAAAGCAAATGAAATGTCGATTGGGATGTTTTAATCAAGTTTATTTATTGCCAAAGGATTAGTATTCGGGTAAAATTTGAATCGCTCCGTAACATCGGGGCGATTTTTGCGTATATATTTCCCGTTTGTCACATAAGTGGCGACCAGTCAAACTTTCTTCAAGTGGAGGCAGCTATGGTATTACATCAAAACAAGTTAGAACAACCCTCGGAGGTGTTTAATATACATGTTATCCCTGACAGCTTATATTTTTATTGTTGCAGCATTTGTGATCGGTGCAATCTTTGGACATGCGGTAGTCCGATATTTTGATAAAATGAAAGGCGAGAGCGCACTTCAGGAACGAGAGAGGTTACTGAAGGATGCAAGAACCGAAGCTGACGCAATTGCAAAGGATATACAACTAAAGGCGAAAGACGCAGTAGAATCACTGAGAAACGAAGCAGAAAGAGACATCAACAGGAGGAAGAAAGAAGCAGAAAGATTCGAGGTCAAGTTACAGAAAAAGGAGGAGACACTAGACAATAAATTCGATAATCTCCAGAAGCGAATCGAGAATGTCGATAAGAAAGAGAAGCGGATTGTAACTCTTGAATCCGATCTTGAGTTGAAAATATCAATGCAGGATACGGAACTGGAGCGGATAGCGCAGTTAACACAGGAACAGGCCAAAAACTTTTTACTGGAACGTATGGATAAGAAACTCGATCTCGAGTACGCGAGGCGTCTTGCTGACCACGAGCAGCACATCAAGGAAGATTCGGATAAATTATCCAAGAAAATTGTCACGCTTGCGATCCAGCGTACAGCGGTCGACCATGTCGCTGAAACCACAACCAGCGAGGTAAAACTCCCGTCGGATGACATGAAGGGACGAATTATCGGGCGTGAGGGACGTAATATCCGCACGTTCGAAACGCTTACGGGTGTTGAAGTTATCATCGACGATACTCCCGAGGCTGTTGTACTTTCTGCATTCGATCCGGTAAGACGAGCGATCGCGACGCTGACCCTAGAGAAACTTGTTCAGGATGGCCGAATTCATCCCGCGAGGATAGAAGAGACTTTTGAGAAATCGATCAAGGAGATCGACAAG
>DASWIV010000344.1:0-9669 GCA_036397475.1 bacterium | reverse complement strand
TGCCGTGGGAAACAATATCCAACTACTTGATAGCCAGATTCGTGAATTTTCTCCGCTGGTTGTTTCAGTCCACGGACCTTCCGAAGCTTCGGCGTTGAGTGACCTCATTTCTGACCTCGAACGGAAACCTGAGATCCTGTACGGCACAGATGGATTAACCGCTATTTCAAGCATCGATAACGTTGACTCCATACTTAACGGTGTCGTGGGTTCTGTAGGATTCCTCCCTACCTTGACCGCACTGGAAGCCGGACGCGAAGTTCTGCTCGCAAACAAGGAAAGCCTGGTTATGGCTGGGGATTTGATTCGCGGCCTCCTGGACAGCGGAAATGGAAAAATTATTCCGGTTGACAGCGAGCACTCCGCCATCTACCAGTGCCTTGACGGAAAATCTCATACAAACCTTTCCCGGATAATACTTACCGGCTCCGGGGGACCATTCAGGACGCTTCCCAAGGAACAATTCAAAAATATCACACTCGAGCAGGCGCTCAACCATCCAACCTGGAAAATGGGTCCGAAGATCACTATCGATTCAGCTACCATGATGAACAAGGGCCTTGAAATTATCGAGGCCTGCTACCTGTTTAACCTCCCGCCAGACAAGATCGATGTTGTCATTCACCCGTCGAGTATCATTCATTCATTTGTGGAATTCGACGATGGATGCATGCTTGCACAGCTCAGCTATCCCACCATGGAAGTACCTATCCAGTACGCCCTCCTCTCAGGAGAACGGATGCCGACGGATGTCAGACCTCTGGATCTGGAAGAGATCGGGTCATTTGAATTCTTCAAACCGGATTACGAAAAATTCCCAGCTCTGCAGCTTGCCCGGCAGGCACTCGAAAAAGGCGGTACATCCCCCGCTGTCCTCAATGCGTCAAACGAAGAAGCCGTGCAACTTTTCCTTGAAAATAAAATCGCCTTTACGGATATCGCGGAACTTGTAAGATCTGCGCTTGAAATTAGTCACGAGCACCCTGCATCTGTGGATGGTATACTTGAAGCGGATTCCCTCGCGAGGGAACATGTAAAAAATTTGGCGGTATCTAAGTAAACACTGACTATGGTATCTAAGGAACTGGCAATACCTCAGGGTTTACATTTAATTCGATTAAATATTATTATTAAACCTTAAGGTAAATAACGCGATTCTAAGAATGAACCCTGACAGCCTTAAACTGTCTTCTGTAACGAAGTGGATTTTCTAGCAACGATAATACAACTCATGCAGGGAGCCTGGAATATTATCCAGGTCATTATTCTTTTTAGCATTCTGGTGATCGGCCACGAGTACGGGCATTTCATCGCGGCCAAGCTGACCGGCATGCGTGTCGATGAGTTCGCGGTTGGATTCGGTAAACGCCTCTGGGGTAAACAGGTAGGTGAAACCCTGTATTCCATCAACCTCATTCCCCTTGGCGGATATAACCGCATCTACGGCATGGACATTGAGGATGAGGATAATGGCAATGGCAATTCGGATGTCCCGAAACCTCAGGATTATTCAGCCGCTCCCGCCGACGATCCCGGGGCGTTCATTAACAAGCCCCTGCTAAGCCGATTCCTTGTCGTGATAGCCGGGCCAATCGCCAATTTACTGATAGCTGTCCTGGTAATTTTCCTGATGGGCGTTACTATCGGATTCCCCGCTGCCGAGATCGGAGGGGTAATTCCGGGAGGACCCGCCGACCAGGCTGGCATCGCCAAAAATGACATTATCACTCACCTGGACGGTGTGCGCCTGACATCGACCTTCGACCTGAAACGTGAAATAGCACTTTCTGCTCACGGATCCAATCAGGCGGTTTACCTGAAAGGCATCCGAAACAATAATACATTCGATACTTCGGTCATTCCTCAACCGATAAGAATGGTCGATACATATTTCTGCAGGCTCGGATTCGTATATTTCCCCGACGGAACAGTGCGATATATAATTCCCGGTTCCCCTGCGGAAAGATCAGGATTACATCCGGGAGATATCATCGTTGACGTCGATGGCTTGCTATTCCCATCTTCAAAGCTCGACATCGATAGCGGCAGCGGCATCGTTGATCTCCAAATATACCGCGACTATGGCACCACTTCTCTCGAAATGCCTTATTTCGAGAATGAGCTGAACCATGAATATTATTCGCGCTATGGGTTCTTCCTCGACGATCAGATGACTGTCACCAATGTCGTGCCTGATGGTATCGCTGACGATAGCGGTCTCGCTCCCGGCGATATTATAGTGGACAGTTCCCGGTCTACATGGGAATACGTCAGCTCCATGACACCGCTTGCCGATATTCAGCCACTTCATGTCACATACGATCGCTCCGGCGTCCTGAGAAATATCATTCTCCAACCGGACCGTGGATTATCACGGATCCAGGTGTACATGGACGACGCTTCGTACTCGACCCTGATCAAACTACCGGTGAATCACCCGCTTTATGCAGCCGGACTTCGTTCAGGGGACACAATAGTTAGCGTAAACGGCGAGGACACGGGAAACGGGATTGTTGCCTTCGTCAACCTGAGCAAAAATATGGGCAACGACGTGACAATTGTCGCGATGGCTGGAACAACACAGAAAGTCGTGGACATTTCAATTCCATCGTATGCAAATCCAGAGGCTGCCCGCCAGTTCCTTACCGGACTGCATTTCAAAACCCGGTACTTCAGGCCTAATCCGGCTGAAAGTTTCTACGCTGGCAGCATCAAATCATGGGGTATCATGGTCCTGATTGTCGACACGATCACAAAATTGGTCTCCGGGCAGGCGTCAGTGAATGAATTGGCGGGACCGGTCGGTATTGCGACCATCACTTTCCAGGCAGCGTCGAATGGACTGGTTGAAATTATCGACATTATGGTCCTCCTGAGCATTAACCTCGCTATTTTCAACCTGCTGCCGTTCCCCGCACTCGACGGCGGACGTATAGTTTTTATGGCGCTGGAGGGAATTTTCCGACGGCCTGTTGTGACCGTGAAAATTGAAAATCTGATACACATCGGTGGATTCGCACTGCTCATCCTCTTCGCCTTATTCATCACTTACCACGATATAGTTCGAATTTTGTTTGGCTCCTGATACGCTCCAATACTGCCTAAAACAGTGGAACGGACAGGTAGCCTTCTGTCCGTTCCATCTTTCCCACATCGTGAGGAGGTTTCCACTCTATAAGAGATTTAACAATCAAAAAGGGTTCACTAAAAGTTGCCAATCCACGCATTTTTCTGATAACTTCGTAACACTAAAAACCCGGAGCGCTGGCGTCTCGCCGGCCGGGCCACCGACATCCTGTCGGCAAGAAAAGTGAACCGATAAGAATTTGAAGCTATAAAAATTTGACGAAAACATATATTGAAGGATTCATTCAAAATGCCTGACCGCACCATCCCCGAATTCACACTAGGCGATTACAAATTACAAATGCTTTGCGACGGCTTATTCCGCCTCGATGGCGGCGCGATGTTTGGAATTATCCCGAAAGTTATGTGGGAGCGCGTTAAGCCATGCGACGAGAAAAATCGAATCGAGCTAAGCACCAATCAGATGCTTGTTCGGAGGAATGGGAAAAATATTCTCATCGAAGGTGGCCTTGGCGATAAATGGGATGAAAAATTCATCAAGATCTATGGCATCACGAGGCCAATGACTATCGATAACGACCTGGCTCAAATCGGACTCACTCCCGAAGATATCGACTACATTTTTCTAACTCACCTTCATTTTGACCATTGTGGCTCAATTACAAAACTCGATGAATCCGGAAATTACATCCCACGCTATCCCAACGCAAAACATTTCGTCCACGCACAGGAATGGTACGACTCGCACCATCCTCACCTCAGAAATCGCGCGAGTTACATGAACTTCAATTACGACCCTGTCCACGAAGCCGGACTTTTCGAGATATGGGACGGCACCGACGGGTGGGTTGACCTGCCGGAAGGAATTTCCGGGCATTTGATTGGCGGACACACGCCGGGAATGGCTATTTACAAACTGGGAAATGAGGATCAGTCGGCGATTTTCCTTGGCGACATGGCTCCCACAGTCCAGCACCTTCCATCGACATGGGTACTTGGTTATGATCTTGATCCGGTCAGGGCAACTTACCTGAAAGAAGACTGGTTCCCCATCTGGATGGAAAATAAAACACTTGTCTGCTTCGCCCACGATCCCGACACCCCGTGGTGTTACATAACCAGAAACAAAAAAGGCCAGTTCGATGCAGAAAAACTCTAACCTCGGCACGCGGATCAGCGAGTTGAAATCTCCATATTCGCCTTCCTAAACGCCGGAGCGCGGGATTCCTATCACGCATAAAATAAATCTGCTACCATTCCCCCATGCTTTACTTCGCCTACGGCTCCAATCTCGACTGGGATCAGATTAAATCCCGATGCCCATCGTCCAGATACATCTGCAACGCTACACTCCCAGACTATAAAATCGCTTTCCGCTCTTCATCAAGAAAAAGAAACTGCGGTGTCGCCGACGCCATGCCCTCTCCCGGCGACATCATGTGGGGAGTCGTCTACGAATTATCCGAATCCGACATTTTCGTGCTGGATGAACATGAAGGATTTGATCGGAATCGCGATCCTGATAAGAATTCTTATAACCGGGAAATGGTAACCATATTTAGGGACGGGGATGAAAATTCGCCTGTGAACGCTTATATTTATTTAACAGTTCCCGAGGAAGGAGTCCATATCCCGAACGACGCGTATAAATCTCACATAGTCAACGGCGCGAAATTCTGGAACCTCCCCGCCGATTACATTCGGTTTCTGGAAAACATACCGACCAATGAATCCTGACCAGGGCAATTTGTCTATCCTGCACTCGATTTCAACACTCCACACTTTCGCGGGCGGACCCCGTCGCGGCGAAAAACTCGACGATACATCCCCCATCGAAAATGGTGCCGTAGTCTGGGATGCGTCAGGTAAAATTATCAATGTCGGAAAGACCGATGAAATTATCAAGCAATACGCAAGCCCCGATCTGAATTTGATCGACGCCGAAAACAAAATAGTCACTCCCGGACTGATCGACTCGCACACACATTCGGTAAATGCAGGCTCCCGAGCGTATGAATTCGTTATGCGATGCCGTGGCGCCGAGTACATGGACATTCTTAACGCCGGCGGAGGAATCCTGAATTCCGCAAACAAAACCCGAGGCACTTCACAGGAAGAACTTGAAAAAATCGGAAAGGTATCTCTCGACCGGTCACTAAGATTCGGCGTGACAACAATCGAATGCAAAAGCGGCTACGGTCTGAACACTGAAACAGAATTGAAATTGCTCCGCGCGATAAAATCATTGCGCGAATCTCATCCGGTCAATATCAATTCAACATTTTTAGGCGCCCACGCTATCCCACGTGAATACAAGGAAAATCCGGATGATTATGTCGATCTGATCTGCGGCGAAATGATCCCCGCGATCGCCGAAGAGAAACTCGCCGACTTCTGCGACGTTTTCATAGAAGATGGGGTATTTTCTGTTGATCAGGGGCGAAAAATTCTTGAAGCCGGAATACGGCACGGCCTCAAGCCAAAGGTCCACGTAGATGAACTTGTGCCCCTTGGCGGGACAGAAATGTCGATTGAACTGGGCGCGCTGTCAATCGACCACCTTATAGCGATCACCGACGACGGCATTTCAAAACTTGCTGAATCCGAAACTGTCGGATGCCTGCTCCCCGGAACCTCATTCTTCCTTAAAAAGCCCTATGCTCCCGCCCGTAAAATGATCGACTCAGGCTGCCTTCTCGCGATCGCCACCGATAACAATCCCGGCTCATCCCGAACTGAAAATATCCAGTGGATCACGACAGCATCTTGCCTTTATTATGGGCTTACACCCGCTGAAGTATTCTCAATGGTGACAATAAACGCTGCAAAAGCTCTCGGGATAGATGACTATACCGGCTCTATCGAGTACGGCAAATCCGCCGACCTGGTAATCTGGGACGCCCCCAACATGGCTGAAATTCCATATCACCATGGGCATAATCATGTCAGCACTATTTTCATTAATGGGAAGTTAATGTAACCCGGAAATGCATTTTCCGGGATTGTTAATTTCATCAGGTGAATTTGCTAAACCCTTGGACTCCCCTTCCCGGTAGTGTATTCCCTGCAATACAAACAATACGGATGCTCCACCATATCGAATTCATACAGCCTGCACCTGCCTATTGTCCCTTTCCCATCCGGAATTTTCCCCTCCAGGTAAATGCATCTCTTCGAACCCGACCTCTCCCTTATCCTCTTAGCCTTATCCTCAGCCTCGATCTCTTCTGATTTCGCCGACGTAAAATGTACTACCAGAAAAAATATTCCGGCACAAAGCAGTATTGATCCGAATACGAGCAAGGCGTAGGCACCTCCAGGTGAGAAAAAGTGAATCACGATAAATAACAGCCCTGCCCAGGTGAGCGGCCACGCTATCCTTCCCGATACAGGCGAGCTACGGTTAGGTTTCTCAAGCTTCCTTACTCGGGCCTTCAAATTTTCCAGGTTTTCTTTCGGGCTGTCTTCCATTACCAAAATTATAGTTTACTCCATCCCGGGGTATCCAGTGATTAATTAGAATTCAGTCGTTTAATATCCAATTGCCCTCCATTAAGGCGCTGGTCAGGGTTCTGAGTTATTTCACCCACAATCTGGCCCGATATTGTCCCATATTTACTCTGTTTAATGACGGAGATAAGCGCCATGTCGATACTAGTTTGTCGCAGTAATCGAAGCATTAACCGCGACATATTTAACGATGCGAAATGCAGAATATATCAGATTTTTGAACCCAACCTTACCATCAATTTCAATTAAGGAGGGTCTCTACTCATGCGATCCGCGTTTCTCATCTTAAGCTTCATGCTCTTCGTGGGCATGGCCTGCTCAGGAAGTTCGGCACCAGTGGCGCCGGATAATTCCATAGCAGATCTGCCGTCATGGACGGTAAATGTTGACGGCCAGGACTATGACCTTAGCCTTGGCGACCTGTTGGACAACGACCGTACACTTGCTTTTGTCGATCCCGGTACCGATATGACCGCCGACCAAATCAAGGTGTACTTCGCTGTCAACCTGACCATGGGAATGTTCCCGCCAAATTATTGGTGCGCTGTTTATCAGATCACCATTAGTACCCTCAGGGCGCAGCCTGATTCTGCCGCCTATAGCTGGGTTGCTACATTTGAAGCAGCGGGATATGACATCCCCAATGGTCCGCCACCAGATCCGCTCTGCTGACGGTCATCGATTGAGGAATGAGTCCGCTTTAAAAAGTGGATTATGGCGGGGTGGTCTCACCTCGAGGCTGCCCCGCCTACAATTATCACATAGTGAGATCTTCTATAGATTACCATCCCTGGGCTCGTAGAATACTCTGCGGGCCCTCGGGATTTTAGGAGGTAAAAAATTACCGCTCTTTACCTATATTAATATATCTTTAATTGTGCTAATATCCGCACCTTAAACAATGGTTTTATCTTTGACCCTTTTTTAACGCACAATCCGGACGTTTATAGATTATAGGTACAGAAATGCTGGGATGGGCATCGCATACCATCTATTCCATTAAGGAGGAATTTTCACCACATGCGAGCCGCGTTTCTTGTACTACTCTCAATGCTGTTCATTGGCATTGCCTGCTCCGGGAACACAGGTCCTATAGCTCCCGAAAAATCCAGTGACACACTTCCCTCGTGGACTATCGATGTCGACGGGGAATCGTTCGTCATCTCCCTTGAAGCCTTGAAATCAGCAAGGACTCTGGCGGATGTCGATCCCGGCACTGACATGACGCCTGCTGAGATCAGGCAGTACTTCGCGGTCTATTTGACTACGTCAATGTTCCCCCCCGCCTGGTGGTGCCCTGTTTACGGGATCACCTTAACCACTCTTCAGGCGCAACCGGATTCTGAAGTCTGGTCCTGGGTGGACAAGTTTGAAAGTTCCGGGTACGACATTCCGAACGGACCGCCACCGGATCCCCCATGTTGATGGCATTCCGCTGGTAACAACTGGATTATTGACGATGGAAAATTGCGGGGTGGGTCCGAACCGGGTCCACCCCCCGCGATTTTAGTGGCAGGGGATAAATCCCGGCTACATTTCCCTGGATACCGCAACCATTAAGGCTGTAAGCAGAATAGTTAAAATAATGTTGATCCCGATCAGGGCAGTGAAGCATCCAAGGCCAGTCGATTTTGCTTCCTCGATTTCCTTGTCTGTTCTGGTACTTAAAAATTGGACATATTCCTTGTACCCAATAGCTCCGCACCAGATACTTGCGATTGTCGATCCAACTGAGGGAATCAACCCAACCAGCAGATATTTCCATGCACTCCCGGTCATCCCTTTTAAAAGGCACCAGTAAGCGGGAAACCAGAATCCCGGCCAGCACCATGCGCTCGAATTAAAGTACGACGGATATTCCCTCGGAATATCATAACCGTTCGGATCTTTTCTCCCGCTTGAAAATATACTGTACCCTCCCGCCGGTTGAACATCTGTTTGCCTTATGTAAGTAGTGTCCGCCGGCTTAGGGCTGTATGAATCGGTTCTTCTGTAGGAATTATCGAGGGGTTTTGGACGCTGGAGGTCCCGGGGTTTCTTAACATTTATAACGCTGCGTTCGACAATATCCTGAGTTGCTGTTCTCTTGAAAGATGTGCCGCACATTTCGCAGAAATTAGCGTCCGCCTCATTACTGGCGCCGCACGACGGGCAGGTCCTGGTGTGGGGCTTATCCAGTCCAAGCGCCTGCGCCTCAATTCTGGTCAATAAGCGCTCACCGCATGATTCGCAGAATACGGTGCCTTCAAAATTATCTACTCCGCAAACATGACAGATCAAATCAATATCTCCTGCGGTCTTTTTTTTTAATCCTATTTTACAGCAGATTCTCCACCATATAAGATTCTTCAAACACGCGCTAGTATTCAAGATCGAGGTCGACTAAGTTCAGAAGATCGTCCCTGCCCTCCGCCAGTCTTGAAATATTTTCAATAACTTCATTCCAGCGACGCAGGTCTCCCATGGGAGACGCCGCCCTGTGCGGCGAGAGAACCACATTATCCAGCTCATGAAACGGGTAATGCCACGGATACTTTTTCCCATCCCCGTCCTCTTCCGGACGGTATTCATACCAGACATCAATTGCTGCACCCAGAATTTTTTCATCCTGCAATGCAATAAATAAACTTTCCTCATCAATAACCGGCCCCCTTGAAACATTCACCACTATTCCGTTCTCTCCCAGTAATTCAAGCTCTTTTGATCCAATCATCCCTGTTGTAGTGGAAGTCTGCGGCACTCCAACGATTAAAATATCCGAATCTATCAAAAATTGTGGCAGGTGATCTGTATCGTACGGTTTCGCGAATGTGGGCAATTTTCCCGGGGATTTGTTCCAGTCTCTCTTCAATATACAAAATTCAATATCGAATCCCGAAAGAAGCTTGTGTACCTTGGAGTTCACCGCCCCGTATCCCAGGAAGCCGACTGTCCTGTCCCTCAGCGGAATGGATTCTCCTTCCTTATCCCCTGTACGCCACCTCCCTTCCATCATCCAGTTATGATGCTGAACAACCTTGTTCAATAGCGCTAGCAGGATCGCTACCGTATGCTGTGCCGTGAAAAATGTGT
>DASWIV010000343.1:0-1972 GCA_036397475.1 bacterium | reverse complement strand
TGAAATAATACATGTGCAGGCTGTTGCAGACGGCTGGTCGTCAAGTGTTGTCGAAGTTGACCTGACCGGCGATTTTCCATATGTCACCGATGTCGATCTGGTGATTTACCAGCTTTAGGCTGTTCAATTCGGGAAATAGATGTAATAATGAAAGGCTGCGAGTCAGGATAAATTTGTCGTTCATAAGGCAATATTATTTTGAAGAAACCGGCGATTTCACTCAATGATTCCGAAACGAGATAAGCCGAAAACACTGGATAAGTTTGTAGGCTGCCTGCTTGGGCTGGCATGCGGCGACGCATTAGGCGCGCCGGTCGAAGAATGGACGCACGAGGCTATCAAGGGGAGCCTCGGATTCATCAGGGATTTCCAGACAACCATCCTTGGACGCGGGATAATCACGGACGATACACAGTTGACGATACTTCTCGCAGAAAGCCTCATTGAGAAAGAAAAATTCGACCCCGCGCATTTCGCGGGCCTGATAGGGGACTGGATGCGCCGGAACGACGAGGGCATTGAGCCTGCGCGGGGAGCGTCCCAGGTACTCAGCCTTGCCGCCAGAAGGCTGTACAAGGGAACATACTGGAAACGGTCGGGGGAATTTTCCGCCGGAAACGCACCCGCGGTACGGGTCTGCCCCCTGTCCCTGTTCCATCTGAAGCGGCCGGTTGACATTCTTTTGCGTGACGCTTCGGACAGCTCTGTCCCCACTCACGTAGACCCTCTCGCGATCTCGGGAGCGCAGGCTTTCGCTGTAGCAATTCATCTACTGTTGCATACAAGCCACGATGACTTCACCCCGGAAAAATATCTCAAGGACCTCACCGACGTAGTGGGAAGTTTCGACACATACGTCCGGGATTCCATTCTTGAACTGAAGAGCAGAATAATACCACGCGACGAACTCGATGAAGCGGCGTTTGTGGTACCGGGCGGTCCGCTCGAAATTACTCACTTCGACCGAAGCCTGATGCTTGAGGAAGATATCAGGGAACTTGCATCCATGGGTACAGGCAAATTCATCCTTCAAAGCCTGAATGCTGCATTATTCAGTTTCCTGATCCACCCATTCGACCCGGAAAACGCAATCCTCTGTGCCGTAAACGCTGGAGGAGATTCAGACACCATCGGCGCCATGACCGGGGCTCTCAGCGGGACCCTCAACGGCGCCCAGTCGATCCCATCGAGATGGCTCAATGACCTCGAGAAAAAAGATAAACTGATCGATCTTGCTAATATGTTGTACGATCTTGCGATCTCCGGAAAAACCACAAAAGAGTACCGTGGCTGGCGCCTCGCCCCTTAATCTCTCTAAACAAATTTTTCAAATTTACGGATTGTAAGGCAGGTTCACGTGGAAGTGATTGTTATGCCGCTGGTATGTCCAGTCCAGGACTGTAGTGAAATACTTTTTCAGGTAAGTATCCCTTATATGTATAAGCATCGCCCTTACTTCGGGATCGTCATGGTCTTCAACCATGTACACCCTTCCGTCCGAGAACTGGAATCCCGAAATGTCGATTCCAAGGCCGTAAGCATGCGATGACGTCGTGTTGGTCCCATAAATATTCCGGTCGTTATAAATTCCGATGTGCTCAAGTCCGATAAGCCCTTCCTGCGACATATCCGAGCACATCCGGCCAAGTGCCGCGATCAGATCGTGATTCGCCCAGGGGCCGTCGTGAGGGAAAATAAATTTTCTCTCCCTGTCTTCCTGGTAATAATAAAATGTAACTCCAGCAAGGCTGGTTGGAGCGTGAATCATGCTGCGCGGACCAAGTTCCTCGATCGGGGGAAGGGTCCATTCCGGATTCAGGACGATCCCATCCCGCTGTGCTACAAATTTCTCAAGATCTTCCTGAGTAATTACGATCCTCGGACTCTCCACCTCAAGCCCGGGAGCATGTGCGCGAATCATCCAGTTTCGAGACTGCATCGACGGAATCACGTTGGTAGCGTTAACGAGTTT
>DASWIV010000342.1:0-8271 GCA_036397475.1 bacterium | reverse complement strand
GCGGCTTATCTCTTGATCGGGTTCCACAGGATCAAATTCGGACCCGTATCTCGCATAAACAAACGGGTCACGCTCTGGTCCATCGCCGTCGTGGTACCTATCGGTATACCCGAGGCAAAGGTCGATGTTGTAGTCAATGTCGGGGAACAAAAACACCACACGGGGAACGTACACATCGAAATTCATAGGATTCTTCATTGTCCCATGAACTAGCAACTCTCCGGTTTCAGAGTCCCAGAAATCGATCTCTACGTCAACGCAATCCTCGCATTCAGGCGGAAACAGGAAATGGGTAACATTGATGTAATGTTCGAGTAGCTCCCTTGACCGGACGATTTGCAGCGATTCGGTTACCGGATCAAATAGCATCTCGTAGGCTCCGAGGACGTAATAGTTGCCTTCATCGGCTGCTGCGTCCGTTTTCGGTTCCGGCTGTTCGATCTGATCGGTGATATCGGGCGTAAGCGGGTCGCTACCCCCCGCACAACCGGGTAGCAAGGTCACGAATACAAAAAGAGGCAACCAAATGTGCGGTGCAAACCAGACTTCATGATTTCGGATGCTACTTCCCACATGCCAATTATACCATTTAGGCTACCTCATATGACTGCAATATCGACTATTCAGCCTTGAGATAAGGATGTGCCATGAAGATAACGACTATGCCGCAATAAGTTGCCGAAACCGAAAGGTAACCCGGCTCCTTTGCAAAACTGACATCTATTTGATTGACGCTTTGGCATTAAATACTTGATCTGGAAAGATCTCTTTCCAATTGTTTGACTATTGATTGTCGCTGTTACACGTCTTCCCCGGGTGCCGGCTATAAAACTCTTCCCTTAGTTTTGTAGCCGATTCAGATGAAATTATCACAGCAAAATCCCGTCCGCCGCGGCGGATCCGGGATCCTACCATTCCAATCCAGCACTACTCAGCCTATTCCCCCACCTTTCAAAAGCAGCGTGTCCCGGGTGCCCTCTAGTAAATTCGTGAGGCTCCTGCCGAGGGAATTTAGTAGAGGATGAGCCATAAAAATATTCATGTTTCTTTTTGTAACCCCCTCGAAAATCCTTAAAATGTGAGTCTCTGATGAGCCGAGGGGCGAGGCAAGCATCGCCCCTACAGGAATAACGCACAAATCTATTGTAGGGGCGACCCTTGCTTCGCCCAGTAAAATCAAAAGGCTGCCCGACCTCCTCCAGGAAACCGCTCACCGCGCCTGCTCCAGATGCCACACTCTTCCATGTCACCATTTGCCCTGGAAGGCAAAATCGTGTGACCATATCCATCAAATTCGGCACTCGCCTGCAACGCATATCACTCAATAATCTCCCCCGGTTTTATCCTGCCTCCGGATGTAGTAAAATGTCCTGTAGAGGAGTTTTCAAACTACATATACCCGAGGAGGGACTTATGGGATCCTACATCCGCGACGGTGTCAACCTGTCACAGCGAACACTCCCCGTGCTCATTACGGTAGACGTGTGCGACGGTGCGTATTCGCCTGGCATACGTAAATCGAAATTCCGCGAAGTGATGAACACGCTACCGGGAATCAACGACCTCATCTCCTCGGCCATAAATAAAAATCACGGCTACAAAGGCTCGACCACCTGGTTTGTCCGTGCCGACGGGCAGGTTGGGGATACTGTCGGGCGTGTGAGCGGACTTTATCGCGGGTGGATAAAATTCTGGGACGAGATCCAGCTCCACGGCGGTGAAGTAAGCTGGCACCCGCACCTGTACCGCCGTACAGGCAAGGGCTGGCTCCCAATTCGTGACGGGAAGCGCCTTGCGGTTGAAGCCGAGAAAATCTGGAATGAAATCACCATGGATGGATGGAAACCGACATCATGCAGGATCGGTGAATCCGCGTGCTCGTCGGAACTTATGAATTTCCTTAATTCAGCCGGACTGCTTGTCGACGCGTCCGCGCTTCCGGGACGTGTGCGGGACGATGGACACCGCTGGTTCGACTGGGAGATCACTCCGAACAAGCCATATCATCCCGCACGTGGAGATTACCGGCGTCCGCCCCGGACACTCGGTGAAGGAGATAATGTTGACGGTGAAGCTCCGCTGGAATTACTCGAGATTCCGTTCACGATGGCGGAAATTCGCGCTCCCTACGATTCGATAGACCCGTCCCTGCCTCCACCGCGGCGATATGTTGATCTTTCATTCGATCCGGAAAGAATAAAGTCTGGCCTTTCGCATAAGATTCATAACCTCGATTACCTTATGCTTATCATTCATCCGCTGCAGGCATCCGGACGGTCAGTTCCCGATGGGGAAATGATCCGTGGGGGGGATGAAATTGTCAGGGAAAATCTTCAGTCTATTGAATCGATGATTACAGACGCCGGCAGGAAACCGATGTATGTCACGATGTCAGAACTATATCACCTGATGACTGACGAGCAGGATGTTGAAGAGGACAAATCAAGAAAATTTGTTCCGAGCGATAAGATCGATGGCAGGTATGAGAGGCTGAAAGGTGGAGTGCAGAGGACAGTTGTCGAGGGTGAGAAAAAGCAGAAGAGAGTTTCCCAGCCTGATGGCCAATCGCATCTCGGGACTAAGCCAACGAATCCACGGGGCCAACGAGGTCCTCGAACGCGGCGGGGATAATCAGGTTCCATTTCCTGACCAGTTTTCCGGTGCCCTTGGGGATCGCGCGGTCGAGATAATAGACCGGACCTTCTCCAGCCTGCTTTTGCAGCTCATCGATTATCCTGTCCTCCACTTCCCAGTTTTCCCTGAAAAAGTCGAGCGCGAATCCGCATCGCAGCATGGTGCTTTTCTTGCCGATCCGTTCAAGGTATTCAAGAAGCAGCTGGTAATTTGTCATACCCAGGGTGGCTAGATGATCGAAAACCCCGACAACTCCTCCGGAAAGGTCGAGGCGGGTCATGCAGTCGATAAAAGTCCTCTCAAGGTCGGAAACCTTCACTGAAATGCCCTTGTAATCGAGATCCCTCAATCCGAAAAAGAATTTTGTCTCCACAGGATAAAAAGTGTTGTTGCCGTACATGAATTTCCGGAACCGGTGAGGAGTGGTCACAGCTATTCGCGGGGGGACCGACCCGATGCGTCCGAACAGGTAAAGGGCTGTCGAATGGGAGTAATAATATTCGCCTGCGATCTTGCTTCCGATAACCAGGATGTCCGGTTTCCAGGTCTTGCCACGTTGCTCGAACGGAATCAGGTAATAGAGTCCCGATTTAACCCGTTCCGCGTAGCCATTCTTTATCAGGTATGAAACAGCGTTTCTCGCCTGCTGTTCATCGGGAAACAACGGCTTGATCTCGTCGAGCGTGACAACTTTCTGATTATAAAAAACCTGGTAAATTCGAGGAACCATGCCCCATCCAGACCGATCTTAGTTATTTAACTCAAGAAAAAACACCTGTTCGCTTGCGCTTATGTGCAGTAAGCATCATTCTATCATACCATTGGGAAAATTACTTTAAAGTCTATTTTGTAACCCCGGATTAGCTCTTGATTTAATTCCTTTAAGGTGATAAACTCGACTTCCCTCACTCGATTGGTTGTATTAAAATTTTATAAGTTACTATATTTCGCTATGTAGCGAATTCGCGGCGGACTTAACGATTTTTGTCGATCCTTAAGTCCCTGGGGGGGAGATTCACGTCGCGATGTGGAGGAGCACGCTCGATGGATGGATCCGGGTCCATTTGGAAATTAGTCCTTTCGGACGTAAGCGGCATTGTCAGCGAACCTACGCTTAAGACGGTTTTATGCCATGCGAAAGTCGAAGTTAAGGATGGAGTTGTCAGGCTTCGATTCCCGGAAACCTACATGAAGAAAATGATATCCGCCGAGACGACCGAGCATCTTTCGGTCGCATTCGCGCGCCGGATCGGGGAGCCGGTACAGCTTGAGCTGTTATCGGATCCTGAAGAAGACGAGGACGACGCGTCGGATGTCAACCTGGATGCAAGCGCGGTTTTAAGCCAGCTCAGGCACAATCGCGACACCCTGGAAGGATCGGCTGAATCGACGACTCAATCCGGAATCAGAAATCTGCAGGCCGACAGTGTAAGGCTCAACCCGCGTTACACTTTCGAGCAGTTTGTGGTCGGAAAGCATAATCAGCTTGCCCATGCCGCCGCGCAGGCTGTCGCGGAACGTCCGGGCGTCGAATACAACCCGTTATTTGTGTATTCACTGACCGGACTCGGTAAAACCCACCTTCTGCACGCTATCGGCCACGAAGTCGTGCGAATTCGTCCCGAAGCGCGCGTAAAGTATGTCACGACAGAAGAATTCACGAACCAGTTGATCAAGGCGATCCAGCACCGCGATGTCCCCGCATTCAACCGGATTTATCGCAGCGCGGATCTGCTCCTGGTCGACGACATTCAGTTTTTGATCAATAAAGACCAGACACAGGAAAACTTTTTTCACTTATTTAACACGCTCCACGAACTGGGGCGGCAGGTGGTAATCACATCGGACAGAATGCCGTCCGACCTCGATACGCTTGAGGACCGGCTGATATCACGATTCGAGTCAGGCCTGACAGCGGACATTTCCAAACCCGACTATGAAACCCGGCTCGCTATTCTGCATCAGAAGAACCAGTCGAGAGGTTTCGGCCTCTCCTCGGACATTCTCGCGAGAATCGCGTCAGTGGTGGACAGCAATGTGCGCGAATTGGAAGGAGCGCTTACGAAAGTCAGTGCTCTCGGACGTTTGTCGCGGCTTCCCCTTACACAGGACGAAGTCGACGATGTTCTCGATAACATGCGGAAATCCCTCAAGGAAGGTCACGCCCCATCGGCGGATGATATCCTCGAGGAGGCTGCTATCCATTTCCAGATTTCTGTAGAGGACCTGAAAAGCGACAGGCGTACTGCGCGGGTTTCGGTTCCGCGTCAGATAGGCATGTATTTCTGCCGGGAACTGACTCATTTATCGCTCAAGGACATCGGACAGGTGTTCGGCGGGAAGGATCACACGACAGTGATCTACGCGCTTGAGCGTGTGGAAGCCAGACTTGGAGTGGATGAGTCTTTCGCGCGCGAGGTCATGTTGCTGAGAAACCGGTTACGGGAACGTTTCAGGGCACCGGAATCCAAGGGTGGCTGAGAATTAAATCCATTCTACAATCGAGCGACGCTCCGGACATCGATGTTCGCGAACGTCGAAAAAACCCCCGGCGAAATCCGGGGGTCTTTTTCTGTGCTTGATTATTCAGGATTTATTTTCATATGGTTAAATATTTTCTTCAATTAATAATTTGCATTTGTTAAATAAATGTGATTACGTTTCATTCCTTAGGTACTAATCTAATGCAAATTTGGAGGCATCCAACATGAGAATATTTCTAATATTGAGCTACTGCCTTTGTTTAGCAGGCGTGCTCATCGGCTGTGGAGGCGGAGGCTCCACGGTGACACCAAGTGGTCATTCCGTGAAAATTACCAGCCCCAATGGCGGCGAAACGTTGCTCATCGGAGGCAATTTTCAGATCAAGTGGACATCGAAGGATGTTGCTAATGTCAAAATCGACATTTCAACCGACGGTGGAGCCAATTACAGCCAGACCCTTGTCGCCTCGACGCCCAGCGACGGCGTCTTCGACTGGAATAGCATTGCGGCAGCCCTGGCTAGCGGAAATGTTAAAATCCGGATTTCCGAGGTCGGTGACCCGACCATTTTTGATGTGTCTGATGGTGTGTTCACCATCAAGCAACAGGGATCGGCAAAGTTTGTAACCGTGACCAGCCCGAATGGCGGCGAGAGCTGGTTCGCAAGCTCAAATCAGAAAATTACATGGACCGCACACTCTGATGTAACAAATGTAAAAATTGAGCTGTCAACGGATGGAGGCACGAATTATAGTACCGTCCTGACAGCATCAATCCCTAATAACGGCTCATTCGACTGGAACGCAATCGATGCGGCTCTCATCGGTAATTCCCTGAGGGTAAGAATTTCAGATGCGGCCGATGCATCTATCTTTGACGTATCGGACGCGAATTTCACAATAGCTGAAGTCCCGGCAGGAAAATGGATTCAGGTCACCAGTCCAAATGGCGGAGAAGACTGGTACGTAGGATCAACTTATTCCTTGACATGGAGCGCACATCAGGATATTTCAAATGTAAAAATTGAGCTTTCTGTTGATGGCGGACTCAATTTTAATATAGTTCTGAATGCCTCCACACCGAATGACGGATCCTATGACTGGACTATCCTTGATGGGGCATTGAAAGGAACCGGTCGAAGAATAAGGATATCAGACGCAGCAGATTCCTCAGTTTCAGACTTCTCAGATTTCAACTTCACCATCTCTGATCCTCCCATAACCAAATGGATCACGGTAGCCAGTCCAAACGGCGGTGAAAATTGGGAAGCCGAATCTAATCAGGTTATTACCTGGAATTCTCATTATTCAATAAATGATGTTCAAATCCGAATATCTCTGGATGGTGGAAGCAGTTATCCGCCGGGTAACACTCTCGTAGCGTCAACCCCTAACGACGGAGCCTATGAGTGGAACAATATCCCATTATCATATGTTGGATCGAACAATATGATCAAAATTTACGATAATGCGGATACGACCATTAATGACAGTTCGGACAACACGTTCACCATCTCGAATCCGGCACCTGCCAAGTCGATAACTGTTACTCAGCCGAACGGTGGAGAGACACTCAAAATTAATGGCAATTATGAGATTAAGTGGACCTCAACAGGCAACATCTCGAATGTTAATATTTACTGGTCAGACGGCGCTTCAGGTTCGCCTCAGACAATCGCAACAAATGTTTCCAATAGCGGGTCATACAACTGGGCAGGAACTCCCGGGACTCCATTATCCAGTTTATATATTAAAGTTGAGGACGCATCTGACTCTTCGATCTGGGATCAGTCGGATGGGGGAGCGTCGCTGACTTATGGGTCCTGGACGCACTGGGCAACGAACTCAGGTCCGCCCCTTGGAATGTATGGTCAGGGTGTTGAAGCGTTGTACAGCTCCAATGGAAACGTTTACATGGTTGGCACTTTTGAAGGCTCTCTGCAGTTTCCCGGAGCCGGAGCACCAATAATATCACAGGGTCAAGATGGTTTTATCGCACGCTTGAACATCGAAGGCATAAATGAGTCAGACGGTGATCTGGTATGGGTAACGAATTTCGGGGGACCTGGTGATCAAGGTGTAACTGCTGCAGATGTTGATGATGATGGTAATATCTATATGGTTGGGATCTTTTCCGGAGCCTGTGAATTCCCCGGCGGCGGCAAATCTTCTGAAGGTGGTCTCGACATGTGGGTGGCCAAGTACGATCAAAATGGAAACTGGGTTGAAGACTGGTTTCTCGGGGGTGCAGATAATGACATGTTGTATGGTGTAACTGTCGATGACAAACTCTATGTAACCGGAAGATTTGACAGTCCCAGTATCGATATGGGGCAATGGAGTGGTGATATCATTTCAGCCTTGGACGATACTAACAATGGCATAATTGCGGCATACGATAAGAATACAATGGCATACCTTGGCGCAAGAATCATAGCCAGCTCGGGAGCGGATGTTTATCCTGGTGGAATTGATGCAAAAGGCGGGCACGTCTTTGTTACTGGCGGATTTACTGGAACCGTTGACTTCGACTGGAATACTGGAGTTGCCGACAGGACATCCAATGGCGCTCAGGATGTATTTCTATCCAGGTTTGATTTTAACCTCAATCACACACGGACAATGTCGTGGGGAGGAAGCTCAGACGATTTCGGCACGGATATTTCCCTGGTAGATGATGATATTGGTTATATCACGGGATCATACAATGATTCTGTATCTCTGACCGAATACGATTGGGGAACTATCACTGCCCAGGGTCTGGCTGATGTGTTCGTTGCTCAATTCGACACAGTCCCAGTACCGAAATTTAACTGGGTAAAATTAATGGGCAGCATGGAATACGACCGCAGCGCGACAGTGGACCATTATGGAGAAAATGTTTATGTCGGTGGAAGTTTCCAGGGTTCAATGTGGTTCGATCCGGATGGCTCGGGACCTGGTATTCTGACGGAAGGGGGCTATGATGGTTTTATAGCTTCTTTTAACTCAAACGATGGCAGTTTCAATTGGGCGAGGGCGGTTGCCGGACCCGGATATGACCAAGTCAAAGGTATTGCAGCCACCCCGTTCAATGGATCTTTCCTGGTCACCGGTTCATTTCAGGAAAGCGTTACATTTGAGACCGGGTTGTGTGGAGGGACTCCTGTTTATCA
>DASWIV010000341.1:0-4438 GCA_036397475.1 bacterium | reverse complement strand
GTATCCGATCAAGGTAATCAGTATCGCTTTCCACCAGTTGACCCTGTAAAGTCCGGCAATTATCCATCCTGCGTGCCATCCGGGAATGATGATCGTTATCGTGACAAGCATTCCCCAGTTGATGTCGCTTTCGAGCCCTGTGAGGGTGTACTTCCAGCTCCTGTACACCAGATTCATTATTGGCTCAAATCCCCAGATATAGCTGAAGTACCTGATTATGTGGAAAATTGATCCGATAAGGAAGAGATGAAGAATTATCGCGCCTGTTATTCGTACTGTACGCTTGAACTGGCATTTCCCACCGAGCAATTTTCCAAGCACATGCATTACCCCGGCGCTTAGGTAGACCAGTACCGGGATAGCGAGTAGAGCGAGGACAGCGTAGAAAATAATAACCGACCAGACCGGCTCGAACTGCTCGTGTCTCCCGTACCAGATGCTGATCCGTTCTATCGGATAGGTGAAAACAAATATCGAGCCGAATACAGCAGGCCATAGGGTTGGCTGGATAAGTCCTGATTTATACGGGTAGGGGAGATTGACCGCGAATTGGCGTGGTGAAAATACGAGGCTCCAGAACCCTCTTGTTATCAAAGATAAATACGGGTCGTTATCGATCAGTCCGGGAAGTTTATCGCCGCAGCTTTCGCATATCGATCCAACAACCGCTTTAGCGCCGCACCTTTCGCATTTTGTCTCCTCGGCGTCCTTTTTCCTGATTTCTTCGAACGATTCCCCGGTTACAAAAGATACCGGTTTTTCTTCAATGATAATCTCCGGTTCTTTTTTGGGAACACCGATGATCCTCTGCGCCCATCCGATACCGCTGAGCTTTTCCTCCCTGAGCTTCGACAAAAGCGCGCCGACCGGGTAGCCGCAGATTTCGCAGAAATCTGGCTTGTCGTTGCTTTCGTAGCCGCAATCCGGACAGAACAATCGCTCAGTCCTCCTCCGGCATTATTTCCAGAACCTTGTACGTTACGTCCGCGAAAGTCACTTCATCGGAGGGATTAATCCTGATACGGGTGTGGGCAGGGACAGGTTTATGGTTGACGTAGGTGCTGTTTGAGGAACCAAGGTCGGTCAGGTACAGGAACATTAAATTGGATGGCGTCTTCTCAAGGGATAATACCGCGTGTTCTCTGGCGACATACGGGCTCGAGTCTATTGTGATTGAATTCAGGGGAAGCCGTCCTACAGTGTTCTCGCCGGGCCTCAGCCTTATTTTTCGCCCTTCATCGTCGATTAGAAAAATTCCTGCGGAATCTTCTTCGGTATCTTTTTCGCCCTTGAATTCGATTTTTATCTGGCTGTCGCCTGCTGAAATTATATCGCTCGACGCGAGCAGGTATCTTTTGCCGGGAGGAATTTTAATGCCGTTGAGAAGTGTCCCGTTCGAGCTTCGCAGATCCTCAACATACAGCCCGCCGCCATCCGCCACGAGCGCAAAGTGAATTCTGCTGACATTGAGATCGTCAGCAAGGAGAATATCGCCGAATTCACGTCCGACAACTGTCCGCGCTTTTCTGAGGGCGACCTGGCCCCGTTCGGGGAGAATTAAGAATGCGCGAAAATCTATCAGGTCTTCAATCGCTGTATCGGATTCTTCTTCCATTCCGGGAGCGCGCTGCGACATCAGCCATCCGCATGACACACACCATTCTTCGGCTTCGTTATTTCCGGCATTGCAGACGGGACAGGTGATCATTCGTCATCGCTCCCATCGCCTTCGTCCGGTTCATCATTCGAGGCGCTGCGTCTGCCTCTTTCAAGGTTGAAACTCGACTGCGCCAGTGTCTTGCTCGCAGATTCATCCTCACCCGCGGAAAGCTGCTGTATGGCTTCTCCGAGTTCCTTGGCTTCTTTTGTGTCGCCTGAAAGAATCAGCGTACGCTGGTAATCCCGGAGCTGATGCTGGGCTTCTTCACGGCTGATCACGCGCGTACGGATACCCCTGATGGTGCTGATGAGATCGCTTTTTACATTTCTCCGTAGAAGCGCTTTATCCACCCTTGGATTTTTTCCCTTCCTGATGATCGTCGGATCATCGACAAATCTCGACGCGACATAGCCATAAATCTCGCCATCAACCCCGGTGGACGAATGCAGGTATTTCGCCTGGATATCCGCCAGTCTGTATATTCCGGAGGGATGCGCTTCATATTGAATGGTGCACAGGACAGTCTGTTCGGTGAATTTTTCGAGGTCGGGAAGCTGCACTACATGTTTTCCATTCTCAAATCGATGCGGAAGCCCGAAGATATCCTTTATCTTTACCCATTTTTTCGGGGTGATATAAACTTCCATCCCACGATGGCTGACATTCAAAAAATGTGCTATTTCTTTCTTGAAGATCTTTTTGATCTCTCTCGGACGCGGCGAGTGATAGAATCCTCCTCCGGATAATCTCGCTACTGAACTCAGAAGGTCTTCATTGTAATCAAGTCCAACACCGACTGCGCTGACTGACCCTCCGCGATCCCTCACAGATTCTGACAGGCTGAAAAAGGACAGGTCTTCCGTAACGCCGTGTGTTGGACGGCCATCGGTCAGCAAAATAATTTTATCGATCGTGTTGTCCCCGGAAAATTCCCTGAGTTCCCTGAATCCGGCTTTTATCGCGCCATGCAGGTCCGTTGAACCTCCGAGTACCTCGACTTCTCCAAGCCGCCGTTTAGCTTCTTCCTTGTTAAGGACGCGTTTCGACGACACCACAACCTTCTGCTCGTGGTCGAACGCGATAACGGTAAGGCTGTCACGTCCGGTTAACTGGTCGATAACAATTTTCGCAGCCTTGATGACTTCGGTAAATGGGCCACCGAACATCGAATGCGAGCGGTCGAGAAGAAGCACAAGATTAAGCGGAGACTCCCGCCCCGATTTGGGCTTCTCCTTCGACAAAAATTCAATCAGTAAAAATGTCTCACCGGCGGACTGGTGCAGGATAAAACTGTTGAAAAGAGCCGCGGTCATCTCGAGCGAATGGACATCCCGTGTATACGTGTATTCTTTCCGGACATCTTCATCCCAGAGTGGCGACGTTTCTTTCGTTTCCTGCGATTTTATTTCTTCTATCGGATTCATTGGGTTTTTTATCGTTTCGATGGGAGTTTTCCACCACAGTACTGGCAGCGGGCATAGCGGAGAATATTACTCATGCCGCACTCGGGACAGATGACATCCTCGACATCCGATCCGAGAAATTTTCCGCACTCGTAACAGAATCGCCCGGAGCCACGCGCCTTAGTTCCACATTTGGGACATGCCTTAACTTCGTCATTTATTTCAACCGCTTCCGGTATCTCAATTTTACTATTTTTTTCATCGACGGATGGCGATTTAACCTTTTCAGGTGCCGCGGAATCAGGTTTTGAATATCCCGATACAAGTATCCCGCAGTTACGGCAGTATTTTGTCGATGTGCCCAGCGGTTCACCGCATCTTGGGCAGGTCTGTCCCGGGTATACCTCCGAGCCTGTTATCTTATGAGAATCTCCTTTTCTGTAGTCCGGAGGCGGATAAAGGGTCGCGCCGCATTTCCTGCAGAATTTCGCGCTCGCTGAAGTAGATGCGCCGCACTTCTGGCAGGTGACAGTCGGAGTCGAATCGACATTGACTCCGCATTCAAGGCAGTATGTCGCTCCTTCGGGAATATAGGAATTACACGATACGCAACGCATCGCGGCTATCTTATCTGAACAAATTAAGCGTGTCGAGGTTCAAAACTGAAAATGTTTAATTCGAGAGGGTACCACGTGAAGCCGTAAAGACGCCTCGATCAAAACCATCAGCGTAAGCGTATGGTTAACCTGATCAATATAAGTGAGCTTTACTGGTAACCTGTGGTTAAATAACAGTTCCCCTCTCAATAATCAAAATACAGAATTATCTATAAATCTATTGTGTGAATGCGTGTTGTGTGGTATAAATTTAATACTTCAAGATCAGTGTGTCGCGCTTTCTTTTAAGTATCTTCAATACAAACTGGCGGGAGGCAGACAGATGAAGAAAGCTTCTATATTCGCACTAAGTACCTCACTCGCAGTATTCATCGCTCTTTGTTCCTCACTTATTGTCGGATGTTCTGGGGGGGGGGCAACCCTATACTTCCTGAAAATCTAAATCGCTCAACTCAGACTTTTCCAGCCGGGACAGTTTGGGAGAATGCATCTGGAGTTGACATGTCCTGTTCAACTTGGGGGTGATTACAATGAAATCCAATTTCATTTCATGTTTATTACTTGCAGTGTCATTTATGCTTGGATGCAGTAACAGCCAGATTAATCAAATCACCGGTCCTTCAATGTCAAATGAATCAGAGGTCCTCGAAGTGCCTGCCGGCAGCGTGATTGATTATGGAGAAAATATTCTCTGGGGTTATTATGGAATTGAGATCGCCAGTGATGGATCTTATGCAGATATAATTCCCAATAGATCT
>DASWIV010000340.1:0-9061 GCA_036397475.1 bacterium | reverse complement strand
CGAAGCCTTTATATGAAATGTCACCCGACGAAATCAGAGCGGCAGTCGCAGAAAAGTACAACCAGGTTGCGACCCTTCCCACAGCAAAATTTAATTTTCCTGTAGGACGTGAATTTGCCGAAAGTGTTGGCTACGATCCTGCAATACTAGACTCCCTTCCCGTTTCCATGTCCGATTCATTTACAGGCGCAGGCAATCCGCAGCCGTTTGTCGATCCTAAATCCGGTGAAACGATAATCGATCTCGGATGCGGAGCCGGACTGGATCTTTATTTTTACTCTCAAAAAGTAGGCGGCACAGGTAAAGTGTATGGAATAGACCATTCAAGCGAAATGATCGATAAAGCTCGCAAGAATATGGAGGCATTGAAAATAGAAAACGTTGAGTTGATCTGCGCTTCAGTGGATAAAATTCCACTGCCTGATTCTTCAGTAGACCTGCTAACTGCAAACGGAATTTATAATCTATGCCCCGACAAAGAGTCTGTCATGCGCGAAGCAGCGAGGTTGATAAAACATGGAGGACGCACAATATTCGCAGAGATAACACTCACCCGGAAATTTGAACAGGAAATAAGACTGGAGATCAAAGACTGGTTCCGATGTATCGGCGGCGCATTCCTACACACAGACTTTCTGTCATTACTTCAAAAATCGGGGTTCAGGGATCCGGAAATCCTGTGGTCGGGACGTAATAAACGGACCTTCCACGAACTCGCGGTATCCAATGTAATAAGAGCATTTCGTTAAATCCCCAATCAAAAAAAGGTCCGGAAATTCGGACCTTAAATCGTTCAAATCTAATTCCAAATATCAGCTTACTGGCTCTCTGAACCATAGTATGACTGCGTGATCGGCGAGTCGTACTCCGTCGTTTTCCTGTGAAGAAGAAGAAGGTCGTGCTCCGATGTTGCCGCTTTTCTCGCGGTTTCCCACGTAATCCTTCCCGCCCTGACTAACTTCAGAAGGTACTGGTCGAAAGTAAACATGCCGTCCTGTGCGCCGCGCTCCATTACGTCCCTGATCAGGTATGTTTCTTCAGGATTAAGGACATAATCTCTAATCTGAGCGGTCGCCACCATGGATTCGATCGCCGGAATTCGTCCGCCGCCAACCATGGGAAGCAGCCTCATTGAAAATATCGCGTACACCGTCTCGCTCATCATGATTCTCGCCTGCTGCTGCTGGTCCGACGGGTAATAGTCCAGAACACGGTTGATGGTCTGAATTACGTCGGTGGTATGCAGCGTTGTCATGACAAGGTGGCCCGTGATCGCCGCTGTAAAAGTTGTCTGGACCGTCTCGCGGTCCCTCATCTCTCCAACCAGGATTACATCCGGGTCCTCACGAAGGGCTGCACGCAACGCGATGATGAATGAGTCAGTATCGATACCGACCTCGCGCTGGTTCACGATGCACTTGTTATCGAAGTGGTAATACTCGATCGGGTCTTCGATCGTGATTATATGGCCGTCTTTGTTTTTGTTTATGTGGTCGGTCATCGCGGCCAGGGTTGTCGATTTACCTGAACCGGTGGTACCTGTAATCGTGACAATTCCTCTTTCATGCAGCGCGCAGTCGGCGATGACTTTCGGAAGATTCAATTCCTCGAAACTCGGAATGTAATAGGTG
Organism: bacterium; assembly: GCA_036397475.1. GTDB lineage: Bacteria > JAJVIF01 > JAJVIF01 > JAPKYR01 > JAPKYR01 > DASWIV01. The sequence continues at coordinate 7,430 of DASWIV010000340.1, read as the reverse complement.
ACCAGCCTGAGCGATAATCCGATCTCGCCTTTCTGCCGGAAAAAGTTCACCCTGAATCGTCCGGGGAAATCCTCAGGCGAATACGAAAAGTCGATCTCGTTCTGCTCGTCGATAAGAAACTCACGTTTCGGACCGAGAACTATTCTGGAAAGGTCTTCCATATCCTGCCGGTTTAACTTCGGAAGGTCCGTCGGCTTGAGTGTGCCATCAATACGCATCCACGGCGGTTTGTCGACACCCAAGTGTAAGTCCGAGGCGCCTTTTTCATACATGAGGTTTAACAGGTTTCTAACTGAACGTGCATCAGCCATGCGATGTCACTCCGATACTGCGGGCATGGTAACCATGTCCCGGCTGAAAATATGCGAGGCGTTACGTTAAGGGAGTATACCAGAAAAAAAAGGTGTGATAAAGCAAGTAAGGCGCTAAATAAAAGGATTCCCGTTACACCGGACGATGCCTAATCCGACTGAATTCCACCCGACGACACTTCCGTATTCTGAGACACCATATCCGGCCCGATGACGTCTGCCAGGGTAACGGTTTGATATCCTGAAAAATCAAATGGTTCCGAAAAACTTTCATCGCTAAGCAATGGGATCCTGTTCTTTAGTTGGTGAAATACTCTCTGAATATAATGATCCTCGGATCGAAGATCATAAATCATGTCTCCATTGATTTCCGATTTGTAGAATATAAACTCTATATCATGCGAATTACCGTTGCTGTCGACGTTGTAAATATAATATCCATTCTCAACTGGGTCCACACCGAATTCGAAATCTCCCGGCATGCCATCTTCGACACCTCCAGCCGGATGCCCCCAGCTGTCAGTATTTATTGCAACTTTCCCTTTTAGCAGTTCCGCTAAGGTAGCGGGTACAGTTCCACCACTTTCTTTAAATGAAGCTTTAAGCAATTGCATAAACCAAGCCATGGTCATATCCCTGAATGCATCTGACTCTATTGCCGGATTCTTAACAGGTTCATCAATTCCATATTCGTTTAAATTAATCTGATGCTGCAAATTATCAAGGGACTCCGACGCTAATACTTCATCAACATATGTATTATAAGGTTCCAGTCCATGACGAAGCTCCAATATATAATCAAAGGTTCCATTCTCAGCCTCTTCGATAAATATATCCTGCCAGGATAATACAAGCGATGGATCGTCTACTATTATCATAGGATAACGAGTGGCGGGATCCAATGGCCAGAATGGGATTAATTTTCTTTCGTTCAATTTTATGATTACATCCCTTGAGTTTTCACCTTCTGGAAATTTGTCATTCACAAACCAGAATGATATGAATGCACGTTTAAATGGCAATGTGCGCCAGAATGAATAAGCTCGTCTCTTAAAATTCAATGAAAGCTCATCCCTACCAGCAAATTTGGACCAAATTTGATTATTTAAATCAAGAATATTCGCTTCTGAAATGCTGTTCCGGTTATCTGAAACATCGTTACCTATAATTTGCTGATCCTGAGCAGTCGAAACTGGCGCGTCATTATTAGTGCAACCAAAAACACCAATCAGCAAAATGAAGACTATTAATGCCTGGCGTATGATCATTAAATGACTGAATTTGGTTTTCATGGGTTAGCCTCCTTTTTTACTATTATCCCATGCTGGCAATATCCGGTGACATTATCTCCTTATTCTGGCTCAAGTGGCTCCCAATCCTCATCATAGTTCGAACAGAGATAACATCCAATTCCACATTGCATTGTTACCGGACCCTCATTAGGTTGACAATATTCTTCGCATAATGCTCCGCCTGAGTACAAATTACAATGATTAAAAATAGCCACTGCTACAAGGTCATAACACTGAGCATCATCGCTACCCTCTCCATCATCGAAACATTCTATATCAAACCAAACATAATTGCATTCATATGTACAAGTAAGGGGTTGTCCTCCTACATAACAAATAACCTGCTGGTGATAATTAGGAACGCTTTATCCATTTGTGACGTAACATTGTATATTCCCATACGCATAATGAATCGGGAGTAGCAAAAATATTGCAATGAAAAGGAAAACAAAATAGAAACGTGAATAGATCCTCATTCTGATGCCTCCTAATTATATTCTATGATTATATCAATACGTAATTATCCCACTCGTGGGACAGAGTACAATGGAGTTTTCAAACCAAACCAGTACTCTGGTGGAACCCACGAATGGGACATCAGACATTGTACCACGAAGGAATGACAGAGGGGGAGTGTGCCCGCATCCTGTGCAGGATGCGGCGTCGCGAGGGTCAGACACGTTGCCCGGACTGCGACGGAGCGAGATACTGGGTCTCAAGAGGAAAGGGACAAATTAAGCGCGAGCAGAGGTTTATTTGAGCCATAATTTTAATAGCTGCCTGCTCAATGACATAAGTTACCGGGTAACAATTTTTTGTAAAATACAAAAAAGCCCACACCGCATCGATGTGGGCTTCGGAAATTTATTACACTGATGTGCTATCCAATAATATTTACAAGGTTGAAGATTGGCAGATATAAACTGACTACAATCGTACCGATAATCGCTCCGATAATTACAATCAAGATCGGCTCAATCAGGCTCGCAAGTGCTCTGATGGTCGCATCGATCTCGACATCGTAATAATCAGACAGCTTATATAACATCTCCTCAAGGTTACCGGCATCCTCGCCAACCGAAATGAGGTTCGTTACCATGGGGGGGAATACCCTGGTCCGGCGCATAGGCGCGGCAATTGTCTCCCCTTCCCTGATACGCTCCCTCGTGTAATCAATCGCGTTGGATACAACCACATTATGCGACGTATCCCTCGTTACTTCGAGCGCTTCGATCAACGGTACTCCCGATTCCTGTAGCGTTCCAAGTGTTCGTGAAAATCTCGTGATTGCAACTTTTCTTGCAAGCGGTCCGAAAATGGGAAGCCTGATGATGATCGGATCGAAAATCCTGTGTCCCCATTTTGTTCCCCTGAATTTCCATAACGCCACGAATGCGATAAGAGGGACTACTGTGTACCAGTACCAGTTGTACCGGAACTCTTCCGAAATATCCATCATCTTCTGCGTCAGTTCCGGTAGCTGGGCTTCACCGCCCGAAAAGTCCTTATAGAATTCCGCGAACTGCGGAACGATGTATACCAGCATGAACAAACTGATGCCAATTGCGACAATTGTAACCAGCAAAGGGTACACCATCGCTGACTGTACTTTACGCCTTAACTCGAGTTCGTTTTCATAGAACTTTGCAATACGGTCGAGTATCTTATCCAGAACACCGCCGATCTCGCCTGCATGTACCATAGCCACAAAGAAGTCCGAAAATGCTGAAGGATGTTTCCTCATGGACTGCGCCAGGGTGATACCGGACTGTACATCAACCCTTACCTTGTGAATTATCTGCTGGAATTTTCTCTGGGGGGTCTGTTCCTCTACCGTATCGAGAGCTTCAGACAGGGTTAGTCCGGCGTTGATAAGAAGCGACATCTGCCTTGAATAGATCGTCAACAGTTTCAATCCAACTTTGGTGAATCTGTCGACAACATCCCAGGGCGACCAGTTGAATGCCCTGCGTTCATAAATTCTCAGGACGTAGTAACCTTCCTGGCCAAGTGTCTCGACAACCGAATGCTGGCTGTCCGCTTCAACTGAATTCTTAATCGTATTTCCGTTCGCGTCGCGAGCTACATATACGTATGTTTTCAAACTTTTTCACCACCCGTGGCGATTGGTACTGTTAATTCTCTCTATTATCGAATTTTCTCTGTTGATGTTACATCGGACTGACTTCGGGGACATTCAGGATATACCCCCTGACTGCCCACTCTGTCAACCTGTCCGATCTTTTACATGTAACCCTGCCCGATCTCAGACGCCGCGTCCCTACCGGTCTGGGTTCCTTCTTCTTCAGTTGAGCCTCCGGGACCTGTCGCGATAAGCCGCTGCAGGTTGCTTGGGCTGTGAGCGGCAGCCATGGCAGTTTCCAGCGTGATCTTCCGTTCGAAATAATAATCTCTCAGGCACTGGTCAAGAATTGTCATTCCCTGCTTCTGGTGTGTCATCATCGTGGAATGTATCTGGAAGATCTTCCTTTCACGAATCAGGTTCCTGATAGCGGGAATATTAATCATCACCTCGAAAGCCGCGATTCGACCGGCACCGTCGGACCTCGGGAGCAACGCCTGTGTCAGGATACACCTCAGCGTATTGGCAAGCTGCGCTCGGATCTGGTCCTGCTGACCGAATGGGAATACGTCGATAATTCTGTCGACCGTCGCAGGAGCGGAGTTCGTATGGAGTGTGGCAAAGACAAGGTGACCTGTTTCCGACGCGGTAATGGCTGTCGCGATTGTTTCGTGGTCCCTCATTTCACCTACAAGTATGACATCCGGGTCCTGGCGAAGTACTCGTCTCAACGCTTCGCTGAAACTCAACGTGTCCTCGCCAATCTCCCTCTGGTTAATGTTCGACATCTTGTGCTCGTGCACATATTCAATAGGGTCTTCCATTGTGACGATATGTACGTCACGATTTTCGTTGATTACATTGAGCATCGACGCCAGGGTCGTCGTTTTACCGGAACCGGTAGGTCCTGTAACAATTACCAGTCCTCGAGGCTCCTGGATAACATCATCCATGATCTGCGGTATCAAAAGTTCCCGCATGGTCGGAATCCTCTCCGGGATTGACCTCATTACAAGAGCTATCGTACCCTTCTGCCAGAATGAATTGCATCTGAACCGTCCGATACCTTTCTGTGAATAGCCGAAGTCTATCTCGCGCTCCTTCTCAAGACGCTTTCTCTGATCCTCGCGCATTATCGAGAACGAAAGACCTCTGGTATCCTCCGGGGTTAGCGGTTCAAGATCGAGCCTGACCATCCGTCCGTGAATCCTCAAAGTCGGTGGAACCCCGACTGTAACGTGAAGGTCGCTCGCCTGTCTTTCCGCAAGCTCAATTAGTAAATCAACGATTGTATAATCCATGGAGAACCTCGCATAGCGAGAATGCTACCGGTACAAAACCCGGAAATTAAAATTACGACAAAACCAGCCGGATAACTCGCGTAATCCGGTTTCGTTTTAGAAGCATACCAGAATTAATGGCACTTTTACAACCATTAACTTTCATATAAAAGTACTTTTTATCAGTGGATAAACGACTTTGTGTCACACCGGTCTTTCCCTGACACTTACGCACGGATGCTCCTTCAGGTAAAACCTGTACTCTAACTCTGATCCAACTGTCAAGCCTATTCTAGTTGTCTGAACGACTCCACCATATCTCCTTAAAAGCTGCCTTCTAGTTCCGGGATCTGGCTGATAAATCCTTAATTTTGACTTCCTCAGGTCAGCCCCATACTGCTCCCGTCCGATCCCAAGTGCAGCCGCCAGTTTTCCAGGTCCGTTCGCAAGGTCTTTTTCCTTTTTTGCTTTCGGACGTCTTTCCCACATCTGTTCAATCCCCTCGACCGGTTCGAGTGCCCTGATCAGAACCGCACATCCAATTCCCTCTTTTTCGGTGACGATGTTAAACATCCAGTGATTACCGTACGTGAAATAAGTGTACGCATGTCCGGGAGGACCGAACATCGCCTTATTACGCCGGGTTTCGCCGCGGAAGGCATGGCAGCCGGGATCATCATAAGACAGGTATCCCTCTGCCTCTACAATCATCCCTCCAAAGATTCCATCTTCCGTTTCATGCCTGAGATAACATCCGAGCATTGACTTTGCTACTGCCAGTGTCTTCCTTGAATAAAATTTTTCATCCGGTATTTTGTAATCAGATAATTTGAACTGCTTTTTATCTTCAGTCATTTTTGAGTTTCAGTTTAAGGTCTTCAATGGCGGAGATGTCCATTGGATCTATCCCACGTGCGCAGGCAAGATAATACGTCGCGAAATCGGCTACCTGAATCAATGATAACATCCTTGCAAGGTAATTTTTTTCATGGTCTCTTATCCCCTGCATCCATTTCATTTTTGGTTTGATCAGATCGACTGTGTACTCAAGACGCCTGGCGTTTCTGGGATGGTCGTCATCATCGTAAATGACCAGCAGTCCCGACATCCCGGTCGCCGGACCATCATGTGAAAATGCGACTATTTCATTGTGATCAAATTCGGGAATTACAGCAACATGTGCCGGCCACTTCGAATTTTCATTAAGCTGCGCCTGGAAACGTAGTAGGACCGGACGGATAACATCTGTTCCAAGTAGAATTGGAAAACCACTGTGTAATTTTATGGCGAGTTGTTTTGCGGGATTATTTTTTGTCGGCGTATTTAAAGAGAGGGATTCCCTATTTTCATTTAACACCTCTATAGATCTTGCAACGGATGCATTTTCTAACTTCCAGCCTTCAAAACATTTATAAAAAATACTGAATAAAGCTGTGAGAAGTTCCGGAAGCGCCAGTCTTGGAGCGGGATAATCTGACCTTAGCTTGATTATTTCAAATCCACTGGTATTTAATATATCCTCTAATTCCCCGCCAGTGGTAACCCCTAAGATTTTCGCGTTTTTTCCGACCGCTCCATTAATTGCGCTTATCGTTTCCTCGGTATTGCCTGAATAACTTATCCCTATTACGAGTGATTTTTCATTGACTGTTGAGGGAAGTGTGTAATCCCTGATTACTGAAACCGGAATTTCCAGGTGGTTTCTCAAAAGTGATCCAAGTATTTCCCCGGCAATTGCACTGCCTCCCATACCACAAATGTATACACCTGTAATGCTTCCCGCATCTACATCCGGAACAAATTCTTCTCCTAAATATCTATTAATTCCGTTTGCGAGCAATTCCGGCCAGTTGTAAATCCAATCGTACGAGTTCCCCTCATCAATCTTGTAAGTTTTGTCGTTATCGAGGTCAAGTAATTTTTCTTCAGACCAGTCCATTAGTTCATCCATTTGTGAAATAATTGATCGCGTACCTTATCACACCCGCCACAATTATGAACGCAGATATCGCTATCGTCATCGCTTTTTCCTTTTGCGTAAGTGACAGTTTTTTATAATGCCCTATCAGGAAAAATCCGCAGATAAAAGGCAGTGCCGGAATCGGCGTGTTAAACATAAAAGCGGTTATCAGCGATCCCAGCAGTCCAAGAGCGATTGCTAGCAAGCTGACCCATAAATTTAACCCGAATTTTCGCGACGCAGTCAGGAATAGAGCGATAAATACAAGATCACCCAGCCCAAACACAGGCGACATAATCGCCTGGCCGGGCTGCGGCCAGTTCAATAGCAGGAAATTCCCGATGGGAGGAGCAATATATTCCGCCGATTCAGACTGCTTCTCCATATGTTCAATAACCTGCTCGCCTACCTTTTTACTCGGTCCCGCGAATACACTCCACACATCTACCAGCATCGCGATCACGCATACCGGTATCAAATGCCCCGACTTCTCAATCTCTCCCG